>NZ_JBXANU010000005.1:64656-355336 GCF_058802085.1 Pseudomonas sp. GW822-FHT02G04 | reverse complement strand
CATGGGCGAAAATCGAGTCTGAAAACCTGATTATTGCTTACGAAGCAGGCACAGCAAGGGGGAGCAAGCTCCCCCTTTAGTTTTTACCGGACACTAGTGACGCGGAGCGTGGGAACGATCGCACTGGTGGTCAGCCGAGCAATTCGCGCAGCCGATACCAGAACATGCCAAGCGCCAGCAGCGGTGAGCGCAGGGCTCGTCCGCCGGGAAAGGTCATATGCGGCACGGCGCTGAACACGTCCAGCCCCTGGCTGTGCCCGGCCTGAATCGCTTCGGCCAGCAGCCGGGCGCACCAGTGGGTCACGTTCAGGCCATGGCCGGAATAACCCTGGGCGTAGAACACGTTCGGGTACTGGCTCAAGCGACCGGCCTGAGGGAAACGGTTGGCGGTGATGCCGATTTTGCCGCCCCACTGATAGTCGATACGCACATCCGCCAGTTGCGGGAAGACCTTGAGCATTTTCGGCCGCATATAGGCGCCGATATCCACTGGGTCGCGCCCGGAATAATGGCAGGCACCGCCGAACAACAAACGTCGATCCGCCGAGAGCCGGTAGTAGTCGAGGCCGACTTTCTGGTCGCACAGTGCCAGGTTCTGCGGGATCAATTGCGCGGCCACGTCGGGTGCCAACGGTTCGGTGGCGATGATGTAACTGCCCGCCGGCAGCACCTTTCCGCTCAGGCGCGGTTCGAGTTCTTCCAGATGCGCGTTACAGGCCAGCACCAAACTGCCGGCGCGCACCGTACCGCCCGCGCAGCGAATCTGCACGGTGCTACCGTGGACCAACTCCAGCACCGGGCTTTGCTCGAAAATCCGTACCCCGAGGGATTGCGCCAGCCGCGCTTCGCCGAGCACCAGATTCAGCGGATGCAAGTGCCCCGAACCCATGTCGATCAGGCCGCCGGCATAAAGGTCCGAGCCCACCACTTGCTGGCGGATCTGCTCGGGACCGACAAGTCGGGTTTGATGGGCATAACCCAATTCGGCGAGGCTTTGCCGTTCAGCCTTGAACGCGGCGAACTGCGCCGGGGTATTGGCCAGTTCGCAGAACCCCCAACGCAGGTCGCAATCGATGCCATGTTCACGGATGCGATTGCCCACCAGCTCCACAGACTCGATGCCCGCACGCTCCAGATAACGCACACCTTCCTCGCCGACATAACGGGCAAAACCGCTGACGTCATGGCCGATGCCACGGATCAACTGCCCGCCGTTACGACCGCTGGCACCCCAGCCAATCCGCCGGCCTTCCAGCAGAATCACCGAGAGCCCGCGCTGCGCCAGTTCGATCGCGGTGTTGACCCCGGTGAACCCGCCACCGATCACGCAGACATCGGCTTCAAGGTCCGAATCCAGCGTAGGGTAGGGCGCCATGCCATTGGCCGATGCCGCGTAATAGGAGCGGGCATGTTGGTTGTCGTACTGATTCATTGGTTGGACTTCACTTTGCTCCAGGAACGGGTCATCAGACGCATGATCGCCTGGGGCGGGGTGGTCGAGATGTAGAGTTTGTCGAGGACATCCTGAGGAGGATAGACCTCTGGATTATTGACCAGCTCAGCGTCCATGTATTGCTTGGCCGACGGGTTCGGATTGGCGTAACCCACCGAAGCGCTGACCTTGGCGATCACTTGCGGGTCCAGCAGGTTATTGATGAAGGCGTGGGCCTCTTTCGGGTTGCTGGCGTCGGCGGGAATTGCCAGCAGGTCGAACCACAGGTTGCTGCCTTCCTTGGGGATCGAGTAGGCGATGTTCACGCCGTTCTTCGCTTCCTTGGCGCGATTGGCCGCCTGGAACACGTCGCCGGAGTAACCGAAGGCCACGCAGATGTCGCCGTTGGCCAGGTCCGAGACGTACTTGGAGGAGTGAAAGTAGGTGATGTAAGGCCGGATGCTCAAGAGTTTGGCTTCGGCTTTTTTAAAGTCCTCAGGGTTTTCGCTGCGTGGGTCCATGCCCATGTAGTTGAGGACTGCAGGGAATACTTCATCGGCCGAGTCCATCATCGATACGCCGCACTGGCTGAGCTTCTTCAGGTTCTCGGGTTCGAAAAACACGGCCCAGGAATCGATGTGATCAATGCCCAGCACTTGTTTGACCTTGTCGACGTTGTAGCCGATGCCGTTGGTGCCCCACAGATACGGTACGGAATGCGCGTTCTGCGGATCGTTTTTCTCCAGCAGCGTCAGCAGTTTCGGGTCGAGGTTTTTGAAGTTGGGCAGCTGCGAGCGATCCAGTTTGAGGAACGCGCCGGCCTTCACCTGGCGCGCGAGAAAGTGGTTGGACGGCACCACCACGTCATACCCGGTGCGGCCGGCGAGCAGTTTGCCTTCCAGGGTTTCGTTGGAATCGAATACGTCGTAGATCACCTTGATCCCGGTTTTTGCCTGGAAGTCGGCGAGGGTGGTCTCGCCGATGTAATCGGTCCAGTTGTAGACGCTGACGCTCGGCTGAGCCTGCGCCCCGGCGCAGAACAACACCGCCAGCGCGACCGGAACCACGGATTTCAATAGACGCATATCGACACCTCTTTGAGTTATTCGGTGATCGTTGCAGCTCGGGACGCTCTGATCGTTCCCACGCTCTGCGTGGGAATGCCTCAAGGGACGCTCCGCGTTCCAATGGGACGCAGAGCGCCCCGGGCTGCGTTCCCACGCGGAGCGTGGGAACGATCATTAGGGTGAGTTAGACGCTGAGCAGCAGGAACTCGCGCTCCCAGGAGCTGATCACACGCTTGAAGTTCTCGTGTTCGGCGCGCTTGACCGCGACATACCCCCGGACGAATTTGCTGCCCAGATAACGCTCGATGGTTGCGCACTCTTCCATGCGCGAGAGTGCGTCCTCGATGGTGATCGGCAGGCGCAGGTTGCGTCGTTCGTAAGCACGACCCTGCACCGCGGCGCTTGGCTCGACCTTTTCGACCATGCCCAGGTAGCCGCACAACAGGCTCGCGGCGATCGCCAGGTAAGGGTTGGCGTCGGCGCCCGGCAAACGGTTTTCCACGCGCATGGCGTCGGGGCTCGAGGTCGGCACGCGCAGGCCGACGGTGCGGTTTTCTTCGCCCCATTCGACGTTGACCGGTGCCGAGGTGTCGGGCAGGAAGCGGCGGAACGAATTGACGTTGGGCGCGAACATCGGCAGCACTTTGGGAATGTACTTTTGCAGGCCGCCGATGTGGTGCCGGAACAGCTCGCTCATCTGCCCGTCGGCATCGGCGAAGATCGGCTGGCCGCTGGCGATGTCGACCACGCTTTGATGGATATGCATGGCACTGCCAGGTTCGTCACCAATGGGTTTGGCCATGAAAGTCGCAGTCACGTTGTGCTTGAGTGCCGCTTCGCGCAGGGTGCGTTTGAACACGGTGATCTGGTCTGCCAGGTCCAGCGCATCGCCATGACGGAAGTTGATTTCCATCTGCGCCGGGCCGTCTTCGTGGATCAGCGTGTCGAGGTCCAGGCCCTGGAGTTCGCACCAGTCGTAGACGTCTTCAAACAGTGGATCGAACTCGTTGGCGGCGTCGATGGAGAACGACTGACGACCGCTTTCCGCACGGCCAGAACGCCCCAGCGGTGCCTTGAGCGGCAAGTCCGGGTCTTCGCAGCGTTGGGTCAGGTAAAACTCCATTTCCGGTGCGACAATCGGCTGCCAGCCTTTGTCGGTGTAAAGCTGCAGCACTTTCTTCAGCACGTTGCGCGGCGACAGTTCGATCGGATTGCCGAACTTGTCGAAGGTGTCGTGGATCACGATGGCGGTGGGTTCGATGGCCCACGGCACCACGTAAACCGCGTCGGCGACAGGTTTGCAGACCATGTCAATGTCGGCCGGGTCGAGCAGGTCGTAGTAGATGTCGTCGTCGACGAAGTCCCCGGTTACCGTTTGCAACAGCACACTTTCCGGCAGGCGCATGCCTCGCTCATGCAGGAACTTGTTGGTGGGTGCAATCTTGCCGCGAGCAATGCCGGTCAAGTCGCTGACCACACACTCGACCTCGGTAATCTTGTGATCTTTCAGCCACGTGAACAGCTGATCGAAAGGGACATTCATAAAGACCTCATTGTTGGTTTGAATGACGCCGGGGAAGGCGGCTTCATCCACCGAACACTTCCCCTGTGGCGCGTTGACGACTATCTTGGGTGAGCCGCAGCGTTCCATCTATCCACTTTAAGCAGCACCAAAACGCACCAAACGAGTGCGTAAGGTCACCCATGACAGCGTGCAATCCGTTACAGGTTCAAGCCTTCAACACCGCCGACGTGGCCGAGCAGATCCGCGCCACACCGGGTTGGGTGCAGCACTATCAGCAAATGTCGCCGGGGCATTTCGCCGGGCGGGTGCGCTATCTGGACTTGCAAGGCGTGGAGATTTACGAAGAACAGATGAACACCCGGGTCGAGCAGAATTTCAGCGCCCCCGAAGGTTCACTGGCGTTCTGTTTCGATCGCAACGACAACTCGCTGTACATGTTGAACGGCGAGAGCCGCAACATCTGGATCACCCCGGAGAACTACCAGGAAATCGCCGTGGTGTTCGGGCCGCAATTCGTTCAACGGCATGGCCTGGACGTGGCGCGGCTCGAAGGCTTGTTCATGTCGCCGCTCAATTGCGGGCAGAACGCGCTGTTCAGCCGCTGGTTGAGCGGCACCTTGACGCGACTGGAGCAGACGCTGGATCCGCCGAGCAAAGAGGCATTGACCCAGCAGTTGCTGGAGGACTGTTTGTTCATCCTCGATAACGCCTGTGTGTGCCTGGATCGCGCAGGCTTGCAGCGCCGCGCCGAAGAGCGAACGATCATGAAGCGCGTCGCCGAATGGGCCGCCGATACCCCGGAAGAAACCCTCAATTTGCTGGAACTGTCCCAGGTGGCCGGGGTTTCGTTGCGTCAGTTGCAGCACGCGTTCAAGGCGTACACCGGGATGACGCCCTCGCATTGGTTGCGCTTGCGCCGGCTCAACAGTGCGCGTCGTGAGTTGCTCAGCCGAACGGCCAGCGACACGACGGTCGCTCAAGTGGCGATGCACTGGTCGTTCTGGCATTTGGGGCGGTTTTCCAGCAGTTATCGAGCGTTGTTCCAGGAACTTCCCAGCGAGACGCTCGCCCGCCAACACAGTGGACCTTGTCGGAGGTCATCATGAGTCGGTTATCGTCTTTGAGTCTGTGTGTCGTAGTGTCGATGGCCTGTACGCAGGTTCAGGCCGAAACGGTCGTGCCGTTGAAAGGGCAGAGTTCGCAACAAATCCAGCTGGACATCAACGATTGCCGCAACGTCGCGGCGAGTCAGAGCGCCTCGACTCCGCCACCCTCGGGCGGGCGACTGCGCGGTGCTGCGGTGGGTGCCGCTGCCGGGGCGGTGGGCGCTGAGGTGCGGGGGCGTCAGCATGACGAGTTTTACGATCGGGTCGACGACGATGTGAAACAGGAATATCGTCAGAACCGCGCCGGGCAAACCGCGGCGGCGGGCGCGGTGGTCGGTGGCGCGCGCCAGCGTCAGGAGCGCCGGGCGCAGCAAAAAACCACCGCGGCGACCAGTTCAACCGCCTATACCAGCTGCCTGCAAGGGCGCGGTTATCAGGTAACGCCCTGAGCACCAGGCGTTCGCTGCCGCTGTTCGATCAGGTGAACCATCAGGTCGGCATAGAGCGTGAGGGCGATAAACAGCGCCATGCGCACGGCGAAAGCGGTATAGACGTCCTTGCCGGCAAGACTGTCCTGCACCGACTGGCCCAGCAGGATGATCAACGTGACCAGGCTGTTGAGCCAGAACCCCGGGGTTTGTCGAGTCGGACTCAGGGCATAGAGCTTGCGCGCCAACAGCAAGCCGAACAGCAGCATCCACAGAAAGAACATCCACAAGTGCACGAACAGGCTGAGCGCGCACCAGAACACAATGGCCAACAGCCCGCCCATCAAAGTCGAGCCGAGCAGTTCACGACTGGCGTTGCGCGTCGTTACCGTCGAACTCTGCTGGCCCAGACTGACCGCTTTTAAAATGATCGGCAGATAACTGGCCGGGTCAATCAGCGCCAACAGAAACGCCGGCATCACGATCAGGGTGGCACGTAGCGCAATCCTGGGTACTTCCTGCGCCGGCATAGCGCTGGCGGCAGGTGGCGTGGGTGCATTGGCCGGTTCGGGAAACAGCCAGTGACTGATTGCCACGACGATGACGGCGAGGAGCAAGCCCTTGACCAGGGCACCGATGACCATCATCGCCAGATCGAACTCGGCAACGCCGGCCGAGGAAATCATCGTCAGGCCAATGATCAGAAAGGTCACGACCAGGGCGTTGCCACCGCGTAGCCCGAAACCAAAGGCCAGGAACAGACTGACACCGATCAGCAGCACACCGCTGAGCGGGTAATAACGCAGGACCGGGATCAGCAACAGGCCGATGCCGGTGGTCAGCATGGCAACCACTGCCAGCATCACTCCGGCCTTGAATGGCAGAGGCTTGTTAAGCGTGGCCAACAGCAACACTGAAAGCAGCGGCGCAATAAACGGAATCGGCAACGCCAGGCCGAAGCTGATGGCCAGGCACAGCGCCGTGCCGACGGCGAGACGCGGCGCCCGTTGGTATCTGGGCGGGCGATCAATAGGCATAAGACAGCCAGCTCATCAGCCAGAAAAACAGGCGTCCCAAGGGATTCAGCGGATTGTTCTGCGCAGGAAAGGCCATGACTTCGGCCTGGCCTCCGGCACGAATGGCGCGACTGTCACGTAGCACCTGCATCGCCTCGTCAGAAAATTCGATGATCACCGGGAAGCGTTGGGCCGGACGCAACCAGTCGCGACTGTTTTGCACGCTGGGCAAGGTGCCCGGCGCCGGCGTCTGCCCCACGCTGACGCCGTAGCCCAGGCTGCGCACCCGTCCCTCGAAGACCTCGCCCGGCAGCGCGTCCAGCACGATCGCCACCGGAGTTCCAGGCTTGACCCGCCCCAGGTTGTTCTCGGTCATGTCCGCACTGATCCACACATCGTGAATGGCAATCAAGGTCATGACCGGCGCGCCGACCGCGGCGAATTGCCCGACGTCGGTGCGCAGGTCCGTAATCAAACCCGCCGAGCGCGCACGGACTTGAGTGTTGGCCATGTCGAGTTCAGCTTTTGACAACGCCGTGGCGGCGCTGCGTAACAGTGCGTTGTCTTCCGCGCTGCCGCCTTCCTGTTCCCGTGCGCGCTGGACTTCGGCACGGGCCGCGGCGACCTGGCTGACGGCCTGTTCACGGCTGGCCCGCGAGGCTTCCAGCAGGCGCACGGAAATGGTTCCGCGGTCTTGGCGGTACAGGCTTTCAAGGCGTTCGTTATCTTGCCGGGCCTTGAGTTCATTGGCCTGGGCCGCCCGCAACGAGGCTTGCGCGGAGGCAATGCCGGCAGTGCTGGCACCGATCTGCCGACGGGTAGACTCAAGATCCGCGCGTGCGCGGTCGGCGGCTATTTGATAGGGCTGCTGATCGACCTCGAACAGCACATCGCCGGCCTTGACGTCCTGGTTGTTGCGCACATTCACGCGGATCACGCGTCCGGCCACTTCAGCCGCCACCGGAATCACAAAGGCACCGACCCGAGCCTGTTGCGTATACGGCGTGAAACGGTCAGCCAACAGATACCAGGCCAGGCTCAGGACGATCAGCAGCAGCACCCATTTGATGCCTTTTTTTGCCGGATCGGCAGCCGGCTCGGGCGCCTTGGACGAACGCGCTGCAGTGGCGGGCGGTGAGGGTTCACTCATCGGCTTTGACCTTGTCTGACGTGGAAGAGGGGGCTCGTAAAGGGGCCGGTTCATTCAGCAGGTTGCCCCAGTCTGTGCGGTGTTCCATTTGCTGGCGAGTGCCTGGGTCGACGGTCGGCTGGGCGCTGTACCAGCCACCGCCAAGGGCTTTGTACAGGGCGATCAGGTTGCTCACGGCATTGCTGCGGCTGATCAGGTAATTGTCCTGTTGTTCGAGCAATGCGCGTTGGGCATCCAGCACGCGCTGGAAGTCGGAGTAGCCTTCGCGGTATTGAGTGTTGGCCAGGCTCAGCGAGCGCTTGGCAGCGACTTGCGCTTCACGCAGGATGCGTTCGCGTTCCAGTGATTTGCTCAGGCCGCTGGCGGCATCATCGGCTTCGCGCGCGGCCTGGCGGACTTTGTCGCGATAAACCTCGATCAACTGCTGCAACCGCGCATCCTGCACCCGTACGTTGTTGCTGATCTGGCCGTGATCAAACAGGTTCCAGCGCAAACTGGGACCGCCGATCAGGTCCAGGCTGTTGGAGGTGCCCTTCAGCGTGTCGGTCGACCAGACGATGCTGCCGAGCAAGGTCAGCGACGGATAGAAATCGGTTTCTGCCACGCCGATCAGTGCCGATTGGGCGGCGACGTTGAGTTCGGCGGCGCGCACATCCGGTCGACGCAACAGCAGGCTGGCGGGCACGTCTTGCAGCACGGCCCGGTCGACCAGCGGAATCAGCCCCTGGTTCTCCAGCAATTGGGGCAGGGCGCTGGGCGGCCGTCCGATCAGTACGGCCAATGCGTTGCGGGTGCGCAACACTTGCCCCTCAAGCTCCGGAATGCTGCTCAACGTGCCGAGGTACTGGGTCTTGGCTTGTTGCAAATCGAGCTCGGCGCTTTGGCCGCTGTTGAACAGTTTCTCGGTGATCTCGAAATTGCGTTTTTGCTGTTCGGCGTTTTCTCGGGCGACGCGTAAACGCGCTTCGGTGGTGCGCAACGAGAAGTAAGTGTCGGCCACCTGAGCACGCAGCAGTACCAGTACGTCCTCATAATTGGCTTGAGCTGCGAAGTAACTGGCATCGGACGACTCGATGGCCCGACTGAAGCGCCCCCAGAAGTCCAGTTCCCAACCGACATCAAAGCCCACACTGTGCTGCCAGAAGTGGCTGTCTTGCGGGTTGCTGCCGCCGGATTGCCGGCGGTTGAAGTACAAACTCTCGGCACTGGCCTGTTGCAGTTGCGGATAGCGTCCGCTTTGCGCCATGCCTAGCCGGGCACGGGCTTCCATGACGCGAAGGCCGGCAATCTTCAGGTTGGAATTGTGCGCATCCGATTCGGCAATCAGCCCGTCGAGGACTGGGTCGGCGAACACTTGCCACCACTGGCGCACATCGGGATTGGCGCGTCTTTGGCTGGCCTGCTCAAGCGCAGGGCTGCTCCAGAGTTTTGTCCAGGCCTCGCCCGGGGCCTGAAAGTCCGGCCCCAGGCGCACGCAACCGCCAAGGCCCAGGGCGCCCAGCAGAAGTAGCCGACCCGAACGCGTCAGCATTGCTGCACTACAAGCAGGTCACGGGAAAACCTCATCCTGGAGTCCCTAAGTATTGAATGCCCTGGCTATTGGGCTTGAGCCGGTTTGCTTAGGTTAGTACAGCCCGGACAAACACAAGGTCATGTTGGACGATCATGGGGTCGGGCAACTGCTACGCTTCTGAAAGTTATTCATTCGGGCCAAAAAGACGGGTACGAAGACCATGAGCAGCCCCCAGGACGAGATTGCCCCCAGTTCCACCGGTTGGCGCTTCAAAGCAGGCATTGCGATACTCAGTTTGACAGTGATCTCCTGGCTGACGGTGCCACTCGCCGCCGCCGCGGATGTGCCCGGCCCAAAGATCGCGGCACTGACCGGCATCCTGTTTATCAGCAACAAGATTCTGTTGATCCTCGCCATTGCGGTCATGGGCAAGTCCGGTTTTCAGCAACTCAAGCGCAACGTGTTTGGTTATGTTTCCACGCTTGCACCGGCCGCCGACCTGGAAGTAGGCCCGGCTCGTCATAGAATTGGCATGGTGATGTTTTGCCTGCCACTGATTTCATCGTTTCTCGAACCTTACGTAGATACGCTTTGGCCGGGGCTGAGACCGAACCTCTGGCAGGTCCAGGTGTTGGGCGATGCCCTGTTGGTCGGCAGCTTTTTCGTTTTGGGCGGGAATTTTTGGGACAAGGTCCGTGCCTTGTTTATCCGCACGGCGCGTGTCGTGAATACCAGTACAGTGTGAATCGTCGTCAGGAGCGTCTGCAGGATGAAGAAAGAGGGACTCGATACAAACAAACCTGATGCTCAAGCCATCGTCGCTGCGCTCAACCTCGAACCGCACACGGAAGGTGGTTTCTACCGCAGAACCTTTCAGGCGGATCACCGCGCCATGGTTGAGACCGATGGAGGTCAGCGTTACTTGCTGACCTCCATCTATTACCTGTTGACCGAGGATGCGCCGATTGGCCATTTCCATCTGAATCAGTCCGACATCGTGCATTACTACCATCTGGGCGACCCTATTCAGTACAGCCTGATTTTCCCGGACGGCACACTGAAAACCGTGGTGATGGGCAGCGACGTGATTGCGGGTCAGTGTTTGCAGCTGCATGTGCCGGGCGGCGTCTGGAAGGCCTCGCAACTGATGGATGGCGCGGCGGGTTACGGCTTGATCAGTGAAGCCGTTGCGCCGGGGTTTGATTACGCGGACATGCAACTGGGGACTCGGCGCAAGCTCGGCGAGAGGTTTCCCGAGCATTCGGAGTTATTTGAAAAGCTGACAGCGGATTAACCAGAAATGATCCCGTGATCGATCGCGTATTTTACGAGGGCGGCGGGTTTGTCGATGTTGAGCTTGCGGCGGATACTAAGGCGATGGGTTTCTACCGTCCGGACACTGATGTCCAGCTCGCGAGCCATTTCCTTGTTGTTCAACCCTTGAGCCATTTTGTACAGCACTTGGCTCTCGCGCGGTGTCAGTTCGTTGTCGGTACTTTTATCGGCGATGAGCCGTTGGGCAATTTCGGCACTGTAGAACGTCCCGCCACTGACAATGGCCTCGATGGCCGCAATGATTTCCCGTGAAGGGGCGTTCTTCAGCACATAGCCGCTGGCGCCCGAGCGAACCGATTCACTGACGTATTCGTAGTTGTCGTACATGCTCAGCACCAGCACCTTGAGCGACGGGTACTGGCTGCGCAACAGCCGGGTCAGCTCGAGCCCGTTGATGTCCTTCAGGCTGATGTCGACCAGCAACAGATCCGGCTGGCAGCGTCCGACCATCTCGATGGCATCGGCACCATTCTCGGCCTCGCCCACCACTTCCAGCGGCGCCATGACCGCCAGCAGCGATTTGATTCCATCGCGAACCAGAGAATGATCGTCGACCAGGGCAACGCGGATCGGGTAGGGCAGGTTCATTGCAGGCATTCACTCTAATTGTTATGGGTTGAGTCAGCGTTCTGTACCAGGTGGCTTCATCGGCAGCAGCACGTCCAGCTCACTTCTTCCCGGCATCGAGGTCAGTTCGAATCGACCGCCAAAATGCTCGACTCGCTCGCGGATATTACGCAGGCCAATGCCGGCCTGGCGACGTTCGACCTGGGCGACGTTGAAACCTATGCCGTCATCGATCACCGTCAACCGTACGGACTTTTCGCAGCCGTGCAGGGTAATGATGACGTGTTTTGCCTGTGCGTGGCGTTCGATGTTGGTCAGGCCTTCCTGCACAATGCGAAACAGCGAGGCGGCGGCGCCATCGGCCAGGTGACAGTCGAATTCGTTATCGTTGAAGGTTACAACAAGACCGCTGCGTTGCTCGAACTCGGCGGCCAGTTGACCGATTGCCGCCGGCAGGCCGAGGGTGTCGAGCAAGGATGAGCGCAGGTCGTGGGAGAGGCTGCGCACCTCGCCGATTGCTTCCCCGAGGCGCTCGGTGGCGTCTCTTAAAATGTTCAAACCCTTGTCTTGGCCATTCTCCAGCACATGGCTGGCCAGTTCGAACTGAAACTTGATAGAGACCAGCAGCTGGCTGATGCCGTCGTGCAGCTCTCGGGAAACCCGTGATCGCTCTTCCTCCTGCAAGCTGACGATACGTTGGGTCAGGCGCTGCAGTTTTTTGTCGGCCAGGCGATGTTCGCTGACGTTCAGCGTCATGCCGCCGGCGAATACAAATAGCACCGCCACGAGCGCCACCACGGCAATCGCCAGCATGGTTGTGCGGATGCCCTGAGCCACCTCGGCACGCGCTTGCTGGGTGGCGCGTTCAACGTCTTCAAGGTAGATGCCGGTGCCGAGCATCCAGCCCCAACGATCGAGCATCACTACGTAGGCGAGTTTGTCGGTCACTTGGCCGGAGGAGGGTTTGTTCCAGGCGTATCGTTGAAAGCCTTCGCCTGATTGCGCACTTTTGAGCAACGCCTGGATCACCGGCAGGCCGTGAGGGTCTTTCATGTCCCACAGGTATTGGCCCACCAGCTCCGACTGGCGTGCGTGCATCAGGCTGCGGCCCTCGCGGTCGTAGACGAAGAAGTAGCCGTTGATGCCAAAGCTGAGCTTGCGCAGTTCCTCCAGCACTTGTTGCTGGGCATGCTCGTCACCGCGGCCGTCGTCGTACAGCGGCGCGATCAGGCTCTGCGCCATTTCGACGTAGTTTTTCAGTTCTGCGCGTTTGCTGGCCAGAATGCTGTCTTCGATCAGTTGCGCCTGTTGATCACCCAGTTGGCGGTTCAGGGAAATCACCAGTGCGCAGATGACCGCGATCGCCAACACCAGCGGCAGAATCCCGAGCGCGACGATTTTGTGTTTGAGCTGCATCTCTACTCCTGGCCAGACCGAGGGAGGGCGAAGGCCCGGCATCATATGCCAAAGATACGCGCCTCCAGTAGCGGTGCGAGGCGGAATGACCTGCGGCCGTGATGAAATGCAAAACATTTGGGAGCGGGCTTGTGTGGCGAGGGAGCTTGCTCCCGCTCGACTGCGCAGCAGTCGCAAACTTTTGGGGCCGCTTCGCGCCCTAGCGGGAGCAAGCTCCCTCGACACAGCCGCAGGTGTTGCATCAGCGTCATCTACGTAGAACTACGTAGGCGCCACGTACGTAGTAACGCGGATTTATTTGTCGACAGCATGGGGGGATATTGGGCCCGCTCCGCAAAGCGGACACAATTATAATAATTACCGCCGCAGTCACTGGCTGTCGGCAGGAGACACGCTATGCCCCGTCTGGCTAAACACCTCGCCTGGTTTGCCGTGGCTGTCTTGGGAGCGTTTGCGCTAAGTGTCGTGGCCCTGCGCCGCGGCGAAGCCATCAACGCCCTCTGGATCGTAGTCGCAGCCGTCGCTATTTATCTCGTCGCATACCGCTATTACAGCCTGTTCATCGCCACCAAGGTGATGCAACTCGACCCCAATCGAGCCACTCCCGCCGTACTCAACAACGATGGTCTGGACTATGTACCGACCAATAAACACGTACTCTTCGGTCACCACTTCGCAGCCATCGCCGGTGCGGGGCCGCTGGTCGGTCCGGTGTTGGCCGCGCAGATGGGCTACCTGCCCGGTACGCTGTGGCTGATTGCCGGCGTGGTGCTGGCCGGTGCGGTTCAGGACTTCATGGTCCTGTTCATGTCCACCCGCCGCAACGGCCGTTCCCTGGGCGACATGGTCCGTGAAGAAATGGGCCGCATCCCCGGGACCATCGCGCTGTTCGGCTGCTTCCTGATCATGATCATCATCCTCGCGGTGCTGGCGCTGATCGTGGTCAAGGCGCTGGCCGAAAGCCCGTGGGGTATTTTCACGGTGATGGCGACCATCCCGATCGCGATGTTCATGGGCATCTACATGCGCTACATCCGCCCGGGCCGCATTGGTGAAATCTCGGTGATCGGCGTGGCGTTGCTGCTCGGTTCGATCTGGCTCGGCGGGCAGATTGCCGCGGATCCGGTCTGGGCCAAAGCCTTTACCTTCACCGGACTGCAGATTACCTGGATGTTGATCGGCTACGGTTTCGTGGCAGCCGTGTTGCCAGTGTGGCTGATCCTTGCGCCGCGTGACTACCTGTCGACCTTCCTGAAGATCGGCACCATCGTTGCGCTGGCGATCGGTATCCTGATCACCATGCCCGAGCTGAAAATGCCGGCCCTGACCCAGTTCATCGACGGCACCGGGCCGGTGTGGAAGGGTGGGTTGTTCCCGTTCCTGTTCATCACCATCGCCTGTGGCGCGGTGTCCGGTTTCCACGCACTGATCGCTTCCGGCACCACGCCGAAGCTGCTTGCCAGTGAAGGCCATGCCCGTTACATCGGTTACGGCGGCATGCTGATGGAATCCTTCGTGGCTATCATGGCAATGGTTGCCGCTTCGGTGATCGAGCCGGGCGTGTATTTCGCCATGAACAGCCCGGCAGCTCTGGTCGGCGCCGATGCTGTTTCGGTTGCGCAAACAGTCAGCAGCTGGGGTTTCGCGATTACCCCGGAAGCCCTGCAAGCGGTGGCCAAGGACATCGGTGAAACCACCATCCTGGCCCGAGCCGGCGGTGCGCCGACCCTGGCGGTCGGTATCGCGCAGATCCTGCACCACGTGCTGCCGGGTGAAAACACCATGGCGTTCTGGTACCACTTCGCGATTCTGTTTGAAGCGCTGTTCATCCTGACTGCGGTCGATGCCGGTACCCGTGCCGGGCGCTTCATGCTGCAAGACTTGCTCGGCTCCTTCGTGCCGGCGCTGAAACGCACCGAGTCCTGGACCGCCAACCTGATCGCAACGGCCGGTTGCGTGGCGATGTGGGGTTACCTGTTGTACCAAGGCGTGATCGACCCATTGGGCGGGATCAACACCTTGTGGCCGCTGTTCGGTATCTCCAACCAGATGCTGGCCGGTATCGCGCTGATGTTGGCAACCGTTGTGCTGATCAAAATGAAACGCCAACGCTATGTGTGGGTGACCATGCTTCCAGCGGTATGGCTGCTGATCTGCACCACCACTGCAGGCTTCATCAAGCTGTTCGACGCCAACCCGGCGATCGGTTTCCTCGCGCTGGCGAAGAAATACAGCGATGCCCTGGCCAACGGTCAGGTGCTGGCGCCGGCCAAAAGCATCGAGCAGATGCAGCACGTGATTTACAACGCCTACACCAACGCAACGCTGACGGTGTTGTTCCTGCTCGTGGTGTTCAGCATCCTGTTCTTTGCGCTCAAGGTCGGCATCGCCGCCTGGGGCACCAAAGAACGTACGGATAAAGAAGCGCCATTCCAGGCTCTGCCGAACGCTTGATCGAGGAGGGCCACATGTTCAATGACCTGAGTCGCCTCGGTAAATACCTCGGTCAGGCCGCGCGCCTGATGGTCGGCATGCCCGACTACGACAACTACGTCGAGCATATGCAAACCGAACACCCGGACAAGCCGGTGATGAGCTACGAGATGTTCTTCCGCGAACGTCAGGAAGCTCGTTACGGTGGCAAAGCGGGGCCGAAGTGTTGCTGACCTGACAGCCAGGTTGATCCAAGCCCTGTGGGAGCGCGCTCCCACAGGGTTTGTGTTACTTCAGTCGAGCGAGCAATACCTTGCCGACCTCGATGGCCGAGGCTGGGTTCTGGCCCGAGATCAACTCGCGATCGATGACCACATTAGGCGTCCAGTTCGAAGCATTGCTGCGGTACACCCCACCGGCTTTTTCCAGCGCGGTTTGCGGGTAGAACTTCATGGCGCCACCATTAAGCAGCCCTTTGGCTTCTTCCTCTTCCTTGTTGCTGATAACGGTCATCTTGTAGCCCGCATAGATCCAGTCGGCGCGCCCCTTCACCGGCTTCGCGGTCTGGAGTTGGCGGGTGAAATTTTCGGCGTCAGTCGACCTGGTCGCTGAAGGTTACGATCTGGCGATTCGCCTGGGGCAGCTGCCGGACAGTGGTCTGGTGGGCCGCAAACTGGAAGATGCTCGGCTATGCATGGTCGCGTCTCCCCAGTACCTGGCTCGTGCCGGCATTCCTACGACGCTTGAGAGGTTAGGCGAGCACGTCTGCTTGCCGTTCATCATGCCCAGCAGCGGCAAGATCGGGCCATGGTTGTTCTGCCTTGACGGGAAAAATATCGAATGGCTACCGCAAGCCAATGTGCAGGTTCTGGATGATGTCCTCGGCATCGTTTCGCTGGCCGAAAGCGGCCTGGGCATCTGCCAGACTTATGACTTCATCGTCCGGGACAGAGTGCAGCGGGGGCAACTGGTGGAAATACTTCCGCAGTTGAGTGGCCGCAGTCGACCCTTCTCGATTATTTACCCGCCTCACCGACAATTATCAGCGGCATCCAGAGCGTTGATTGAGTTCATTCTGGACAACACCTTGGCCTGAACGCGTTGACACTCCCGCGCTTCCGGGAGGCTCTGGCGTGCGTTTTGCTTTGCGCTTGAACGTCACCCCCTCAGGAGTTCAACGGCATGGATTTGAAACGCTCTACGCAACAACCTTCGAATGTCGCCCACGGCCCGTCGACAGGCGCGCAGCCCACACCATCGTCACATTATCGCTCGCTGACAGAGGGCGAAGTGATTCAGCCAACGGATGTAGCCGGTGACGACCCTCAAGTCTGGACACTTGTGCCCAGCCATTGGGTCAGCCAGGTACATTGTCTGGCTGTGTACGGTCAGGTACGTCGGCCGACGATCAGCAAGGGCTGTTGCTGACAGGCTGCCAGTCGCCGGGACACCTGGCTGCGAGCTTTATCCTGATTGAATCTCGATGATGGATGGGGAGCTCCCCCATCTGCCATCTTTCTTTGCCAGAGCCCTGGCCATGATTTCCATTCTCCCTTTTCAGAGTGTTCGTGCACCTTCCCTCGGCGGCGAGACGAGATTGCGCTGTCTTGAAGCGTGAGCGTTCATCTGTGCACTGTTGCGAGTCTGCAGAAAACTGACGGTCTGAACAGCTTTCTTTCTGGTCAGACCTGTAAGACCTTGTTTTGCTATCGGTAAATAATAAATTCATGATTTTTCAAGGTAAGTGGCATGGGGAGTGCTCTACCCAGATGCATTCTTCAATGATTGCGCTGTGTTCGGCCAACCTGGCATTCGCCTGAATAGAAGCCGATCGAAGTCGTTGAAGAGAGGGGCAGTCCGCTGATCGACAGTGCTGTCGAGCAGTCAGGGACTCGTTTGATTCTTGACGGAGAAGCATCATGAACCACGATTCAGTTGCCGTGAGCGCAGCCAAACCAGCCAAGGCCTGGTACAAATCTCTCTTTGCACAGGTGCTGTGTACCTTGGTGCTGGGCATCGTGCTCGGTGTTCTGGTACCGGATTTCGCAGTGAAGCTAAAGGTGCTGAGCGACGGCTTTCTCAAGCTGATTGCCATGATCGTTGGCCCTATCGTTTTCTGTGTCGTGGTGCATGGCATCGCCGGTACGGGGGACTTGAAAAGCGTAGGGCGGGTAGGGGGCGTGGCACTGATCTACTTTGAGATCATGACCACCATCGCCCTGGCGCTCGGACTTGTGCTGGCTTTCATCTTTGGGCCGGGGCACGGCATGAACATCGACACTACGACACTGGATGCCGGTGCGATAAGCAGCTATTCGGAGAATGCCCACAAGCTTCAGGGCAGTGGTATCGGCTCGTTCATCCTGAACATCATTCCCACCACCTCAATTGATGCATTGGCGCGTAACGATGTGTTGCAGGTGCTGTTCTTTGCCTTGTTGTTCGGCTCCAGCCTGGCCTTGGTGGGCGGCAAAAGTGCGGAGCGAGTGACCTCATTCATCGATGACATCTCCAAGGTGCTGTTCAAGGCCATGGGCCTGATCGTGCGCCTGGCACCCTTGGGTATGCTGGGGGCAGTGGCCTACACCGTTGGCAAGTACGGTGTAGGTTCGATGAAGCAACTGATCTCCCTGGTCGCACTGTTCTACGTATCGATCCTGATCTTCGTGTTCGTGATCCTTGGCGCTGTGTTGCGCTATGCCGGGATCAACGTGTTCAAGTTCATTGCCTACCTGCGCGAGGAGTTGACCATCGTGTTGGCTACAGCGTCCTCGGATTCGGTGCTGCCGCAGATCATGCGCAAGCTGGAAGTGCTGGGCGTGAAAAAGTCAGTGGTGGGGCTGGTGGTGCCGACCGGCTATTCGTTCAACCTCGATGCCTTCTCGATCTACCTGACCCTGGCGGTCGTGTTTATCGCACAAGCTACCAACACGCCGCTGTCGATCGGTGACTTGCTGCTGGTGTTAGGGGTGTCGCTGGTGACCTCCAAGGGGGCCCACGGCGTACCCGGCTCGGCCATCGTGATTCTGGCTGCGACCCTGAGTGCGGTGCCAAGCATTCCGGTGATCGGCCTGGTGCTGGTGCTGTCCATCGACTGGTTCATCGGCATGGCACGCGCGGCGGGTAACCTGATTGGTAATTGTGTTGCCACTGTCGTGGTCGCGGCCAAGGTCGGTGATCTGGATCACGAACAGGCTCAGCGCGTGCTAAACAATCGGCAGGCATTCGAAGTGTCATAAGTGCCTGATGGAAGCGGCTACGCGCGCGTAGCCGCTGTCGTTGCTCAATGACCTTCAGTGGGCGTGGAACATGATTTTGGCGTAGTACGGATGGTAAGGCTCGCTGTCAGGTCGTCCTCTCCAGCATTAAATTTTTGCATCACTACTTGGCACTTTCGCTGCCGGTGTCACCTCTTGGTGCATTTTCATGAGAATTAATAGTGCATCGGTATTAATCGATGTGCCGCGCTGGACGCCTTGTATTACACGCAGAATAAAAACAGTGAGTAGGAATTTCCCGCTTGTAGGGCATAAAACTCAAATCAGTTGCCAAATGCACCATTTTCGTCCGTTCCAGAGTTGTGCAAGTTACAAGTGGAAAAACCGTTTCAGTAGCTTTATCGATTTTCGTCTCAAAAATGAAATAATGTGTCGCAATTAAGTCTTGCTGGAAGGTTTTTTCGATTTTTATGGGCCATGACAATACTTGGGCACAGCCCTTGCAAAAGTACTTTCAAACCACCGCAAGTGTGGTTTTCAACGAAAAAAATAATGGGGGAACGTTATAAATGGGGCGCCAGAAATCAAACCGCAAAGGCCAAGTCTCTGGCGTCGGGACGCGTCAAGAGATTGCCGAATTCACGAGGAATTTGTTTCCAAATGAGACAGGAAGTTAACGACGCACACTGAGGTGCTCAACAGAAACAGTACTCACTAAAACAACGTAAGGCCTGATTTTATTGAAATAGCGAAGTTATAAGAAAATGCCGTCTGTATCGCGGCAAGGAGTAGGGTATGTCCCGAGCTTTTTTTAACGAAATGTATGATGCGAGTGGTGGCTGCCGCCCACATTACCAGGAGTTCGCGCGTTGGTTGGCGGACACACCTCTGGAGTTGCTGGATCAACGTCGTCGCGAAGCCGACCTGTTGTTCCACCGAGCCGGCATCACCTTCACCTTATACGGGGACGAGCAGGGCACCGAGCGGTTGATTCCGTTTGACATCATTCCGCGCAGCATCAAGGCCAGCGAATGGCAAATGGTTGAGCGGGGCTGCATTCAGCGGGTCCAGGCGTTGAACATGTTCCTGGACGACATCTACCACGGGCAACGTATTCTCAAGGAGGGCATCATCCCGGCCGAACAGGTGTTGGCCAACGAGGGTTATCAGGTCGCCATGCAGGGCCTGAATCTGCACCGGGGCATCTATGCCCACATCGCCGGGGTCGATCTGGTCCGCGACGGCGATGGCAGCTACTACGTACTGGAAGACAATCTGCGCACCCCCAGCGGCGTCAGCTACATGCTTGAAGACCGCAAGATGATGATGCGTTTGTTCCCCGAACTCTTCGCCGCCCAGCGTGTGGCGCCCATCGATCACTACCCGAACCTGCTGCTCGACACTCTGAGGAGCTCCAGCCCGCTGGACAATCCCACAACCGTGGTGCTGACCCCGGGCCGCTTCAACAGTGCCTACTTCGAACATGCGTTCCTGGCCCGTGAAATGGGCGTGGAACTGGTTGAAGGCGCCGATCTGTTTGTCCGCGACGATCATGTTTATATGCGCACTACTGCGGGCCCCAGACAGGTGGATGTCATTTACCGCCGCCTCGACGATGCGTATCTCGATCCACTGTCGTTCAACCCGGACTCCATGCTTGGCGTGCCCGGCCTGATCGCCGCTTACCGCTCAGGCAACGTGGTGCTGGCGAACGCCGTCGGCACCGGTGTGGCCGACGACAAGTCGATCTATCCCTATGTCGGCGACATGATCCGCTTCTACCTCGCCGAGGAACCGATCCTCAAGAACGTGCCTACCTGGCAATGCCGCAAGCCGGAAGAACTGTCCCATGTGTTGGCGAATCTGCCTGAGTTGGTGGTCAAGGAAACCCAGGGTTCCGGCGGCTACGGCATGCTGGTCGGCCCGGCGGCCACGGCGGCGGAAATCGAAGACTTTCGCGCGCGCCTCAAGGCACGCCCTGAAGCCTATATCGCCCAACCAACCTTGTGCCTGTCGACGTGCCCGACCTTTGTCGAAAACGGCATCGCCCCACGCCACATTGACCTGCGCCCGTTTGTGCTGTCGGGCAGAGAAACCCGTCTGGTGCCCGGTGGCCTGACCCGCGTGGCATTGCGCGAAGGCTCGCTGGTGGTGAACTCGTCTCAGGGCGGCGGCACCAAAGACACTTGGGTAGTGGAGGACTAAGACATGCTTTCAAGAACCGCTTCGGACCTCTACTGGATGTCCCGTTACCTGGAGCGCGCCGAAAACCTGGCGCGCATGCTCGAAGTCAGTTACTCGTTGTCGTTGATGCCTCAGGCGGGGCGCACCGATGGCCGCGCCGAGCTGGCGATGTCGCTGCTGGCCGCCGGCACGCTGGAGGATTACAACGAGCGTTATGGCGAACTCAACACTGAGCGCATGTTGCACTTCTTCGCGCTGGATGAAACCAACCCCGGGAGTATCTATTGCTGTTTGCAAGCCGCGCGGGCCAATGCTCATGCCGTGCGCGGACGCATCACCGCCGACATGTGGGAGAACATCAACGCCACGTGGCTGGAGATGCGCAACATCGCCAGCAATGGTCTGGCGCGTTATGGCATCAGCCATTTCTGCGAGTGGGTCAAGGAGCGTTCGCACCTGTTCCGCGGTGCGACCTCGGGCACCATCATGCGCAACGATGCCTATTGCTTCATTCGTCTGGGGACTTTCCTTGAGCGGGCGGACAACACGCTGCGCCTGCTGGATGCACGCTACGAAATGTTTGGCGAGGAGTCGGAGGAGGTGAGTGACAACTCCGCGCGCGGCTACTACCAGTGGAGTGCCTTGCTGCGGGCCTTGTCGTCCTTCGAGGCGTTCAACGAGATCTACCGCAATGCACCGGGCGCCGAGCAGGTCTCCGAGATGCTGTTGTTGCGCGGCGACGTCCCGCGTTCGCTGCACGCCTGCATCGAGGAACTGGACCATATCCTCGCCAGCCTGCCGGGCAGTAACGGGCGGGCAGCCCAGCGGTTGGCCGCCGAGTTGAATGCGCGGCTGCGCTACACCGGTATCGACGAGATTCTCGGTTTCGGTCTGCACCTCTGGCTGACTGACTTCATCTCCCAGGTTCGCCATCTCGGCCAGACCGTTCACGAGTCCTATCTGGAGGTCGTATGAAACTGTCCATACGTCACGACACCACCTACAGCTATGCCGATGAAGTCTGCACCAGCATCCAGTTCCTGCGTTTGACGCCGCAGAACAGCGAACGCCAGCGCATCCTGGAATGGCACCTGGAACTGCCGCGCCTGGTCCGCAGCCAGTTCGATCCGTACGGCAACATCCTGCATGTATTGACGATGGACGAACCCCATGGCGCCTTGGTACTGACAGCTTATGGTCAGGTGGATATCGACTCGGACCGTGAACTGGAGCGCGACAGCCAATCGCCTTTGCCGTTTTTACGCAGCAGTAAGCTGACGATAGCGGACGATGCCCTGAATGCCTTCGCCGTGCAGCACTGCGGTATACGGCGTGATCGAACGGCGCTGACCGACCTGATGCACGGCCTGGCCGAGCATATGGTCTACAACCCGGGCGCGACCACTGTGGACACTACGGCCGCCGAGGCGTTTGCGGGCGGAGGCGGGGTCTGTCAGGACCACACCCATGCCTTCCTGGCCTGCGCCCGTAGCCTGGGGATTCCTGCGCGTTATGTCTCCGGTTATCTGTGCACTGAAGATGAAAACCACTTGGCCAGTCATGCCTGGGCTGAAGCCTGGCTCGACGGTGGTTGGTACAGCTTCGATGTCACCAACCGACTGACCCGGCCCGAACGCCATCTGAAACTGGCGGTGGGCCTGGACTACCTCGACGCCTGCCCGGTACGCGGCATGCGTCGTGGTGGCGGGGCCGAGTCGATGCTGGCGCGGGTACAGGTAACGTCGCTGTTTCAGGTTCAGCACCAATAAGCCTGAAACGTTCACCGTAATTGGCCATACCGTCAGGGAGACGGTATGGCCTTTCATCCAGAATTCACGAGTAAGCGCAAATGACTTATTGCGTCGCTATGCACCTGGCCGACGGGATGGTGTTCATCTCCGATTCACGGACCAATGCCGGTATCGACCAGATTTCAACGTTTCGTAAGTTGTTTATTTTCAGCACGCCGGGCGAGCGGCTGATTGTGTTGCAAACTGCGGGCAATCTCGCCACCTCGCAATCGGTGGTGAACTTGCTCAAGCAGCGTTGCAGCGGGCCTGGCCCGCACCTATTGAATGTCCGCACACTCTATGACGCCACCGTGCTGGTGGCCGAAACTGTTCGCGAAGTCGTCGCCCGGGACCGTACCAAGTTGGCAGGCAAGACCGACTTGAGCTGCTCTTTTCTGGTGGGCGGGCAGATCGCAGAGGGGCCAATGGATGTGTACAGCATTTACCCGCAAGGCAACTTCATTCAGGCGACGGAGGACACGCCATTCCTGCAATTGGGTGAAAGCAAGTACGGCAGACCGATACTTGATCGCAACCTCACGTACCGCACATCACTCGAAGAGGGCCTGCGCTGCGGGCTGATCTCGTTCGACTCGACCATGCGCAGCAACTTGTCGGTGGGTATGCCGCTGGACCTGCTGGTGTTCAGAAAAGACAGTTTTGGCGGTGCAAAAAGTTATCGCATCACGGCTGACGACCCGTACTTCATGCGTATCCGTATGCAATGGGCCGCCGGACTGCAAGACATGCTTGCCGCACTGCCGGAGCCGCCTGACGCTTACATGTCGTCGGCCAACAACAAAAACTAGCTCGTCACCTCTTTTACAGGCGCCGCCCGGATTCCTGGGCGGTTTGTCTGCTGCTGAGTCGGCTTTCTTGAATGACCTTGGGTTGGTCAAGTCTGCACGGATGAAACGCATTGCGAATGAGCGACTGCCATTGAGGCAATCAGCACTGGATTGAACGAGAGGTGTTTTATGAAAAGCAAACTACCAGCCGCCGCATGGATTCTGATCGCCATGACGCTGGGAATCGTGATTGGTTACATGGTATTCATCAATTTCCCGGACAAGGAATCGGCGACGAAAGTGGCGGGCTACATTTCCATTGTCTCGGATGTCTTTTTACGCTTGATCAAAATGTTGATCGGGCCGCTGGTGTTCTCGACCCTGGTGGTCGGCATTGCGCATATGGGGGATGCCGCCTCGGTCGGACGCGTATTCGCCAAGTCCCTGGGCTGGTTCGTGACAGCTTCGCTGGTGTCGTTGGTGCTGGGACTGATCATGGCCAATCTGCTGCAGCCCGGCCACAATCTCGGCCTCCCGCTACCCGATATCGGTGCTCACACCAATCTGGCGACGTCCGCTTTCACCCTGAAGGATTTCGTTATCCACCTGGTACCCAAGTCCTTCGCCGAGGCAATGGCCAACAACGAAATCCTGCAGATCGTGGTGTTCTCCATGTTCTTCGGCGTCGCACTGGCGGCGCTGGGCAAAAAGGCCGAACGCCTGGTAGGCCTGATCGAAGAACTGTCCCACGCCATGCTGAAAATCACCGGTTACGTAATGAAACTGGCACCCATCGCGGTGATGGCTGCCATGGCGGCGACCGTGTCGGTAAACGGGTTGGCAATCCTGTTGAAGTTTGCTGTGTTCATGGGCGACTTTTATCTCGGGCTGTTCTTGCTGTGGGGGCTGCTGGTGCTGGCCGGCCTGCTTTTTCTCGGGCCACGAGTGTTCAAGCTCGTGGTGTTGATCAAGGAAGCTTTCCTGCTGTCTTTCGCCACGGCCAGTTCCGAATCGGCGTACCCCAAAATTCTCGAGGCGCTCGATCGCTTTGGCGTGAAGCGCAAAATCTCCAGTTTCGTCATGCCGATGGGTTACTCGTTCAACCTCGATGGTTCGATGATGTACTGCACGTTTGCAGTGCTGTTTATTGCCCAGGCCTACGGCATTGAGCTATCCATCGGCACCCAGATCACTATGTTGCTGATTCTGATGCTGACGTCCAAGGGCATGGCTGGCGTTCCGCGGGCATCATTGGTGGTAATTGCCGCCACCCTGAACCAATTCAATATCCCCGAGGCCGGGCTGTTGCTGATTCTGGGCGTCGATACATTCCTCGATATGGGTCGCTCGGCAACCAACGCCGTCGGCAACTCCATTGCAACCGCTGTGGTGGCCAAGTGGGAGGGCGAGTTGATGAGTGAAGAGGAGGCTCTGGCGCACGCGCAAATGCTCGATCGCGAGAGTGCCGCGTCAATGGGCGCGCCAGTGGAAGCTTGAGAAACCAGAATCAACGTTTCATACGTAGTTTTGACTGATTGGAGGAGGGTGAGGCGTAGTCGTAAATTATCAAAACCACTTTTGTACCGAGTCCGCTGACAGGCACCTTGCCTGAGGCGGGCTCACTAAAGCGTTTTGCTGACACCTCAGGATTTTTATTGTGTATTTTTTATGGCGCTGGTGTCGACGAAACGAGAAAGTCAAGCGGCAGATGCTAGTGATGAGCGCCAAAACCCGTTTATCCAAGAGAATACTTATCTGGCTACGGTTCTGATGGTCCTGGACTGCCTTTAGGAGTTCATGTCACGGTGGATATAAAGTCTCTCGAGCAGGAAGAACTCTCCACTAAAGCTTCCGGTCGACTGCGTATGGCCATGGACTGTCTATATTTATGGGTTCGCCGTTCCGACCACGATAAAGATCGGAGAATTACGTGGTGAGCTACGCGTTACCTGAGTAAGTCGAGAGATTATTGCCATTAAGCGGCAGCGACTGGATGCGTCGACAGTTTTCGTACAATGAAATGAAATCTCAACTTCAGCGCGGCATGGATGTTCAGCACAATGCTTATGCGATACAGCGGATCTACGTTGAGTCGCACCGAGTCATCGTTTCCGCTAAGCACTCGCCGATAGATGTGGGAAGACATGCCTACAATCCGTTCGATGCCGACAGACCAAAGGAGATAGTCGTCAGTACAGATGGGCGCGTATCTATAAGATTCCCAATTTGCAGTTTGCAGTTTGCAGTAGAGCTGTGAAATTGATTCAAAAGCTGTGTGCAAACGGGCCAATCCCGAAACATGATGTTACGTGTAATGTATATTATGTTAAATTATGTATCTGGGCGGAACTTCTTCATTTCTGTCCACTTTCACTAAACCCCGATCGCTTTTCCAGAAAACTCCGTTTGCTGGAAAATCAGACGCTTGGCGCTCCATCCGCATATTCTCTCTTAGGTTGCCCTGTCATTAACGTCCGGTTCCGCAATAACACCCAGAAACTGGTCAGTGCATGGCGCATCTGCTAAAAATAGATACACCATCAATGATTTTAGCTGGCGAGTGCAGCAATGAAGCGGCCGTTCGTCCCATTCCCCATCTTTCCTCCTTACACTCACTGGCATCCTAATCAGGTGCCAGATTTCCCAAGCAATCTGCAAGTCATAGACTGTCTAAATGACGTCAGCCAATCGAGCCATCCATTCATTAGTACTTGGTACGTAAATCAGTTCATCAATTGGATTGCCCACAGCTGGAACCCTATTAATTCTCAACTGCATTACAGCTCATGCATCAATGGTCTAGAAAAAATGCTCAACTGGAGCTTCGCGAACGATCGTTGTTTGCTTGATTGGACGCGCTCCGATTTCGAGAGTTATTCGGAATTTATCCGTAGTCCTCCGCCTGATTGGACATCGGCTGGAAAACAATCGAGGTTCTTAGGACGTCCATCCAAGGATTTCCGAGAATGGAGAATCAATCCTACTTGGATGATTTTCCAAGGCAACCGTCCCGCAGGATCTCGTGAATTTGCTAAAAAGGTGTGGGAGCGGGAGATTAGATGCGTAAGTCAATTCATGGATTTCTACCTGAAGACCGTGTCCACAAACAGAGAGAACGTGGCCTCTGAAAGACTTAAATTTCTCACATTTAAGACTTCAGAGCCTCTAGCCCCTGTTTCTGATGAAGTCTTTAACTGGATATTGAAAACTCTACCAACATTGGATTTGAGCACGCACGATGTGCAGCTGCTTTCGATGTACCTGATGATCGCTAGGCATTCGGCTCGTCCCATGTGGCATGTGCTGGGTACCGCATCAAGCCCCGGACGTGTTGAACAATTCACACGCAGTGATCAGGGTATTTGGCAGGAAACCAACCCCAAAAATGGCAAATTAGTGTCCTTATCAATTGCATTTGGACAGGCATTTGAGCGTTACCTATTTTACCTGAATATCGACTCCAAACAGCCTTTACCTGATTCCAATCTCTTTCCCAGAGGTTACTCACTGGGCGCATTTTCCCTCACGGCGCTTTGGCGAATGATATGTTCGATTAGGGGGCGTCTTGCAGATATAGCAATGACATCGGACAATCCGGATATTGCCAACGAAGCTCAAAATATCCGACGACTAACAGCTGTCATGATATCTATCCGAAAATTCAGCAAATCGTAATACTATCTTTCGCTATTTTTCTAAGTAAGTTTGGCAGTCTCCCTACTACGCAGATGGTGGGGCTCGCGCAGAAGTGCTTCATCCGCCCTGCCCCTGCATTGACTACCCTGCACTATTCAACGTCACGGCAACTGGACGGGCTAACAGTTAGGAGGATGAAAGAAAGTACGGATGGATCATTAGATCCGGCTTTCCTGCGGTTCGCCTATCTGGTTTCGGCGAAAAGGCCTTCGTAGCAGTCTGTGACATATTCATTCACATCGAACTTCTACGTGAAGAAGGCGCTCCTTGAGCTGGCATTGAAACCCAGACTGAATCTGCAGCACCTCCGACACGACCATCGCGCCTGCGGCTGCTGCACATAAAAATAGGCCCAACACACCAGTCGGGTTATCGCTGAATTACGGACGATATTGCAGACACGGTTGACGTGCTCAGCTCTTAATCTCGTTAAGGCTGAGCGCATGATCATATTTATTATCATCGATGCTAATTGCGCGGATAGCGGCGTCCACGCTGGCGCCATGGTTCACCAGGCAGACGATGTTGAGGCGATGGATAGCGCTGTTTCAAGTTAGGGGGTGATGGGGTCACTAAAAGGTCTACAAGAATGTGATCAATTTGGATTACACCATGTTCCGTATAGTTTGATGCCAGCACTGATCGTGCTATTAGCTTTTCCACTGTTTAACGAGGCTCGCAGCACTGAACTCCGGCGAATCGTCAATAGTGACTTTACTTACGGCGTTTTTGATAAATGGTTCGCAAGGAAGCTTAACACGCACATAATGGATGCTACGGAAGAATTTTTCCATGTCCTGTAAATCGACTCGATTCTGCTTATTCATTTTAATGACCTCTAATGTTCGATTTTGAATTTTTCAGTCCAGATCACTAGCCTAGAACTCCAGCCTGAATAGTCAAGTTGAAAATCTGGGCTCTTGTAACTTAACAAATTTTTTTAAACACCCAAGCACGGTGTGGGCGTTGATCGGAGTGTTGAAATCGAAGTTTGTATTTCTTAAGTGCGCAAGCTGGCAATTTAATGAAATTATTTTAAAGACGAAAAAACGAACAAAGCGAAATCAAGGGTTTAGCTTGCCAGGCATTCGCTAATATTGTCTGCTGAGTTATGATAAATTGAGATCTGGCCGATAGTAATCACTTCAATAGTTGACTTGAGTTATAAGGCAATATAGTTGTATTGCCAAGCTATCGCGGCCATTTATGAATATTTAATTATTTCAGCCTTGGTTTTTTATTTCTTTTCTGCATATGTCCTTCGTCGGTTGTTACCGAAATCAGGGCGCTATTATCACGCCAGTTCGTCCGTGCTGCTTCGGGGCCAGTGTTCGTAAACCGCGCCGCCGACTTTGACCTGTGCTCGGCACGTTAGGCCTCCAGCCTCGCGACTACGGCCCAGGGCCTGCAGGCTCTATTTTCCATCTGATATAAGCCTCCCCTCCTCCAACTCATAATGTCGCCCGCTTAGCTGCCTAGCGTACGCTGACGGCAGTCATAATGATTTTGGAAGATCGAGCTCGCTGCTGGTTTCGGGCGTCACTTTGAAATCGACTCAACAGATACCAACTCCAAGTATTTGTATTTTTGCTTCTTCGCTTCGGCCTTTGCCTCCTGCTCAGCTACCAGCTTGCTGAGGCTGCTGGAATCGTGAACGAAGACTTCGACTTCACCGTCATACACCTTCGATACATGTAACGTCACACGAAGCTTGGACGTATGGTAACCATTAGTTTTCTTCGGGCGTGTGGTTGGGCTTGGAGTTGGTGGGGGCGATGTTGTATCTAGTACTGGTGCTGGTGCGTTAGGTGTCACCGGATCCACACTGGCCCCGAAGAGCGCCTTTCGCATTTCTTCTTCACTTACATCAATAGCCATATATCTACCTTGGAAAGCATTGAAAGCTATCACAGATCGAGTGCCCGTCTTTCAGTGGTTTACGATTTCGGCAGGGAGTGGGTTCGACAGCATGGTTGATACCTGCCGAGGCCGATGATAGCACCGGGATTACCCACCCTGGTCTCCTCGACCACGAAGCTCTATCTCCATCGCCAGCTAGTACGTCGAACCAGCTGGCTTGGAACTAACCACGCGTATAAGCATCCTGCGCGCGGTCAGTCAACTCTTCAGATCGCTAAGGATTGCTGCTCCTCATCGATACTCGGTAGGCCTGCCTGGCCGCCGAAGTCTTCCTCCTCTTCATCCAGGGATGTGCTACCAGCGGTTGACCATTCCCGTAGCTCTACTACGGCTGGAATTTTCTCCAGGGCATTGGTTGGTTCGATCCCGAGCTCCACCAAGCGCTGCAGAAGTTCTTCGAAGATTTCCTCTTTATGCATGCTCCAAGACGAGGCAAAGCAACGCCAAAACGTCCAGCCTGCACGTTCGAGGATACGTTGGCGATTCATGTCTGCCTCCCAGCGATCGGGGCCATGGAAGGCATCTCCATCACACTCGATTGCCAGACGATTATCGTTGGCTCCCTCGACGACCATGTCGAGCCTGAATGCCCCACTCTTCACTTGCGGGATGACGCGGTAGCCCCGCTCAACCAGTCTGCTGAAGACCTGCTGCTCAAATCCAGACTCGCAAAGCTTGATGAGGCCATCCTGATCGACCTCCTGCTCTGTGAGTGGTTTGCTGAAGTACTCCAGGAGTGTACGACGAACATCTTTCAGGGAAAGGTGATCCAGGGTCACCGATCGAATCAGGTACATCCTATCGCGTGCACGGCTTGCGGCTACGTTGAACCGCTGTTCAGCAGCAATGCCTGAAAGCGGATGGCAGTTCTCTGGATCTGCGACCATGGAAATGAAGATGATGTCGCGCTCGCTTCCCTGGAAGGTGCTGGCGTCACCACACGCAAATTCACGAGCGTGGAGCTCAACGGCCGGGCATCGTTCACGTACTAGCGAATCAATGAATTTGGCTTGTTCCATGCCCCCTAACAGCGTTACCACACCAATCGTGCGACCCGCATACTTGTCATCCTCGATAAGTGCCTGGATTTCTTCAACGATGGCTTCTGCCTCAAGCCTGTTGCAGCCCTTCTTGTTCCTCACTCCGTCTTTGACATAAATGTCCACTAGAGGTGGATCGAGGCGCTCGGATGGTCGAGGGATTCGAAGGGGCTGGATCGCACCGCCGTAGAACTGGTTGGAATAGGAAATGATGGGAGGAACGCAGCGGAAGTGCTCACGCAACATAACCATATGGCCAGCGAAGACTCGCGATGCCAAATCGTAAAGAGATTTATCCGGCGTCATGTCGGCGCCATAGGGCTGGTCATTCAGGAACCGGTTACGAAGCTCGCCGATCCTCTTGCCGGATTTGAAGCCACCATCGGGAGAAACTTGCTTGTCATCCCCTACTACCAGCACCTTTTTGGCCCTGACGATAGCCGGCAAAGCCCATAAGTCCGACTGGCTCGCCTCATCCACAATCACCAGATCGAAGGCGCCTATTTCCGCCGGCATGGACTCAGAAATCTTGGCGTGACTCATGATCCAGCATGGCACGGCACCGGCAGCATCCTGCATGCACTGCTGAGCATCGCGGCGATAACGCTCCGCGTTCGGCCCTGTCCCCTGCCCTATCTTGCGTATCGCTGTCGAGTAGCCGGCTAGTGCTTGCAGTACCATCGGGCTGGCATTGGCTTTAGTGGACAGCCAAGCCGCTCGGCTCACCACTTCCCGATACATACGTGCCAGGCCAGTTTCGAGTTTTACTCGCTTGCCATTTAGCTCGACGAGCTCATGACGCGCTTCGATGCTCTGCAGGTGAGAGCGTATTTGCGCATGCTGCCACGCCTCCTTCCAACTACTTGGGAAAGCCAGGTCTTCAGCTCCGTTTTCAACAGGAACGGTCAGCAACCGACCGGAAAGATTTTCCGCTCCAGCTGTCATCACCCGATGCGCGCCCTCCCTGACATAATTCAGGAGGCCACCGAGTTCTCTGATCCGCTGTAGTTCTGTCAGCAGGTCGACATACTGGGACACGACCCGATGCGTATCTTGATCCGGGCTGCCTAGGCACTCCAGAACGAATGTACGAAGCCGGCAGGAGATTGGGCTGTCGCCCGCGACTTTGGCCTGCAGAATTGCGAGTGAGGCGCCCGCCATGCTGAGATCTAATCGAGCAAGGTTTTGAGTGAGGTGATCCCGCAGGCGACGAATCTCGACGATTGTCAGCCTATGCATGTTATCGGGCGCATCTGCGAAGACCGCCTCGCAGAGTGGCTGTACTTTTTCGGCGTACAGTGAGGTGAGCTCGAGCGCAGCCTGAACTGTACTAACGGTGATCTCCAGTTGCCGCAGATGTGCCGTTCCCGCTTGAAGTCGCGGAATCCCCAGTGTCTCGGCCAGAGGGTTCCAACGCGCAGTGAAGGATCTCACGTCCGCGTAAAGCTTCAGGTAGTCCTGGACGATCTTCCACTGCTCGGCAGACTTGGGCGCTGAGCCATTGATCCGGACATTGCTGACGTGTGTCTTGGCTTGGGATGCTCCGAAGCTCATCAGACCAAAAGGCTTTCCTGTTTCGGTAGCTCTATCCACGGCCTCAGATGTTTTCTCGCAATCCAAGGCTTCCTCTGGGAATTCAACAAAGTTTTCCAGCATAACCTTGCGCCGTTGCATCAAGGCCTGGGCGGCTGGAAGCATGCCTACTAGGACTGAGATTTCACTGTCGTACCGTCCACCTGCCGCCTTGAGTCGCAGCTCCTGCGACCAAAGAATTTCGCAGTCCCCGTCGTCGTGCAGCGCCACAAGCTTTTCTTCGCAATGACCCAGCTCCAAATCTAGATTCTTGGCGCCAGCGACAACGGCTTCACTGTCGGATTTCAGGGGTATGAGATCCCCCTGACCTAGAGCATATTCGAGCGACTTTAGCTGGCAGAGTGAGCCGTGGAGCTTGCCGATCTCCGCAGCTGCCGGTAATTGCTCAACTTCAGGCAGACTGGAATTGATGTAGACAAGGTCACGCCCGAGGTCGCGACGGGCCTGTCTTAAGCCCCTACCGAACTCATCGTCAAAAGGCAGCGAGTGTTCGGGAGACAACGAAAGTTCGTCGTCAAACCAGGCGTACTGATCGCCGCCCTTCATCAGAAGCTCAGCAAGCTCTTCCGCACGATACTTGGCATCGCCTACCTGGATATCGGAAAGCTGATTCAGGGCAATCTCATTGACGCGGCGATCAAGCCTCACCAGCTCGGTATGAGCAAGATCAATTGATTGGTGCAGGCGATCAATCTCACTCCGAGCAAGTGATGGATTGATTTGCGAAACTTGGTGTTGGATAGCCTCAATCGAGCCTTGGAATTGCCGGATACCCTCACGGTCACTGGTCAGCAGCGCAACCGTCAGAGGCCGAACCTCAGCCGGTATTTTCGACTGGAGTACCTTCAGGGCCTGCTCGCCACGAGAGGTAACTAGGACACGCTTGCCAGTCGCCAGATAGTGGCAAATGATGTTGGCGATCGTATGGGTTTTGCCGGTACCAGGAGGGCCCTGAACGGCAACCCCTGGTGCGTGCTCCAGGCGCTGAACGATAGTGACCTGCTCGTCATTGTATGGAAGGGGGAAATACAGTTCCTTGGGTTCAGCTCTAGATCCATCCATGCTTCGGCTGGAAAGCCCGCGGAAGTTAACGTGCTGGTAATCGATTGCAATGTTCGAGGCCGGGGTCACCAACGCAAGTGGGCCGGCAGGAAGCTCGAGACATTCCTTAAGCTTCTCCCGGATCTTGCGAAGGTCGTTGATCAGCCAGTTGCTGGGTTTGGGGCGAGCAAACACCACCCACGCATCGCTTATCTGGAGCGTGTCACCTGGTTCCGGGAAGCCCTGGGCTCCATCTCCCATCACCTCCAAATATTTGCCTTTGCTGTCGAGGCTTCTGGCCGAGAGCTTGAGCACGTCAGCAAAGGTCGATGGCAAGAATGGGTTCAAAGGGGAGTCGACATGTCTGCCTAGATGATCGCGAATAGCTCTTTCGCACTCGCTGGCGCCAGGGATATTGGCGTTGATCAGCGCATCGAACTCGATCATCGGCTCTGTGGCGCGCGGGCGAACTTCGACCGCCATGCTCTCCTCGTTCAAAGAGATGTCGAGGGCTTGGGTCAACAATGGATAATTGAATCCCTGCTGCGCATCGTTGATCGTTAACGTCCAAGCGCTAACGCCCAAGCCCCATACCAGTTCGCGAGCAGATTTTCCCGTCTCCATCTGCTGCATCAATGCAAACATGTCGCCATAGAGGCTAATGGTCTTGCGACGTGGTTTCTCAAGCTCAGCCCATTCGTGCCACAGGATAAGATACGCCGTAAGAGCAGCCGAAGCTTGCGCGCGTACCTCGGACTCCACTGCGGCGATATCCCCACCCGGATCTTTGTCTTGCTGTTCGCGGATTAACTGGAGGAGCACCTGCTCAGAGAGCACTGGTAGCTTGGTGGGATTGTCACTGGCTTTAATGACGGAGCTATAGCTTCCATCAACGGGTGCTGGAGCACGTAACTCTTCGAGCCGTTCGATTTGCAGCCAGACATTATCGCCTGGGAACTGGAGATCAAAGTGCAGCCCAGGAAGACCTAGAAGGCCTGTCGGTGGATACACGTCATTAACAGAGCTCGATAGTTGATAGCGCGACGGATCAAGCTCCTTGAGGCTTTCCTCTGCGTACTCGAATAGTCGGCTGAGGAGCTCGTTAGGCGTCCGTTGCATGTTAATACTCCGATAATTCAGGGGGTGCGACTTCAACAGTCAATATAGAGTCAAGGATGCCATATTGCCTCTAGGTGTGGTTTTGAAATAATCGCTTCCTGACGAGTGTCCTTGAGAATCAGGCGGAGCCAAATCTAGCGATACGCAGATGACGTCGGCGGGCCAAACTAACAATGTCGTCACCGGTTGTCTGGGCGTTAACCTTCTGGTCATTGACATAAAAGTAGGAAAAAAGACCATCATGGTACCGAGCTGAGAGCCAGCATGCCCGGTGGTAATCCTTTTCTCGAGTGCTATCTATTCACGCACGACTGACATTCTGATCCGTTACCAAGGAGTCCGCCCTACATATGGAAATTGAAGCGCTCAGCACCTATGCCAAGGGCGACCGATTCGAGGAGCAGGTCTTTGAGTTCCTGTCTCGTGAGATCAATGAAGGTCGCTTCTATGCGTTTCGACCTGAGTGCTGCAAAATTTTCAGGAAGAAGGGTTACTACTCGCGTGACCGAGAAGACTTCATCATTTTTGACATTTCTGTCGAAGTGTTCCTGCCTGGTTTCGAAACCCCATCGTTGCTTGTGCTCATCGAATGTAAGAACTACAGCGGCAAAGTGCCCGTGGGAGACATCGAAGAATTTGGTTCAAAGATAAGCCAAGTGGCCGGCTTCAATGCCAAGGGTGTTTTTGCGTCTGCCAGTGCGTTTCAGTCCGGCACGTTCAACATTGCTCGGAATCGAGGCTTCGGTGTCTTGCGTTACTTCGATCAAACTGAGTTTCGATGGGAGCTTCCTCGCGCCCTGCTAACCGGGGCGCGTAGCGCTAGAGCCCGTAAGCGCGCAGAGATCGAATACGCCCTAACCCAGACGGATTTTCGGCCTACTGTTTATAGCGCCTATGCCGTAACTCCTGCCGGCTTTACGGATGGTTGGGAAGGCATCTGGAAAGGCCTCGACCTTGAGAGTGCCTTTAAAGAGAGCGACCTTAGTCTGATTCGTCAGCCCACGCTTATTGCGACACCCAGGGTCGCGTTCATTTCGCGGGACGGAATAGATCGCTTGGCTCAGCAGGCGTTGAAATCCATCTCATACATCCGGGGAGAGGTCGATCTTACTAAGCTAGCGTCCAGGGAGGCTGATGTCAGTGGACTGTCCGTGAGCTTCATTGAGGACTCGGGCTCAGCCCTCGGCAGTATCACGTTCAACCCGCTTGAGATCAAAATCTTCGGGGCAGATAGCCAATCCCACTTGGCCCGATTCACACTCGCCCATGAGTTGGGGCATCACTTTCTAGGTCATAAGCGCTACATGACACGAGAAGCCATCCGAGCGCAGGACATTGACCAGAGCCAGCTCATCACCATCCCTAAAGGGGAAGTCGAGCGGTTGGAGTGGCAAGCAAATACGTTTGCTTCATGTCTCTTGATGCCTAAAGAGGACTTTCAGGCTGCGTTTGGGTTGTTACTACAGCATCTTGGCATCCGAAACCGTGGTCACGGCCATCTGTATCTGGACAGTCAGAGGGACAACGTCATCCAGTTTCATGCTGTGTGCAATTCCCTGAGCGAATATTTTAACGTTTCGAAGACAGCGATCCGTTTGCGCATGAGGGCGTTGGAGCTGCTGGTCGAGGTAGGTCGGCAGTATTGATTGATCAGCATCTGACGGGAAGTTTATGTCGCATGGTCGGGCGGTGCTTGAGCGTACAGTCCTATATCACCCCGCCACTCTCTTTCACTCCGATCGATACCTAGCGCCCAGTTTCAAGCGCCAAGCTAAGGCCAGCGTACTAAACCTAGCTCCTTGAGCCGTAACGCCATTGCCGAATCGGATACTCCAAACTGCGTAGCAAGCGATACGACGTTGAGATTATTGAAGCGTTGGCACCGCGCCAGTGCCAGCTCTCGTTCCAGGGAGTCTGACGAGGCATACAACAAACCTTCAATGTTATGCGCATCGAGGTGATATGCGACCGTATCGTTAAAGTGAAGCTGGTCTCCACATAGGAATAGACGCCTGAAACGGTCAGCGACCAGCTTCGCAGGCATCAAAAAACAAGCCGCAAAGAAATCAGCCTCCCTTTCTTCAGGGTTTCGAGGCCCGCCGACTGGACGGCCATCTAACGCCCGATCCCTATGCATAACCTCACCTTTATGTAGGGCGAGGTGGCCGATCTCATGAGCACCTGTGAACAGTTTTACCGTGGAAGAGAATTCTTGGGAGATGGCAATGCGGTTCGCTTGGCGATCAATCAGGCCCGCAATCTTGGGGCCGGATCCGCCTCGGATGAATTTGGGATCACCTAGATTCGGAAGTTCCCGATATTCAAAGCCGTAAGCTAGCGCCGCCTTCCTCGGATCACGCGCCTGAAGTGGAGTGATATCTTGATCGCCCCATAGGTGATATCGGTCGCGCCAGAGCATGCGCAGCAGCTCGGATGCTTCTTGTTCGATACTCGGCATGTCCATGCAAATCACCGCATGTAGTGGTCATGACTTGATAATAACCCAATATGTAGGGTTTTCAAGTCCGTCCGAACCTCCGCTGATGGTGCTCTGTACACAACTGCTAATTTGCTTTAGTAGAGCCAGCCGCTTCGATACTTGAATTTTCTCGGATTGCCAATCGAGTGCGGGTGTCGAACTGTGTGAAAGCTGGCGGTAATGTGCTGTTACCCAGCATCAAAGTGAGTCGCTGATGAGCCCACTGAAGCGCGGAGCATTCTTTATTACAGCCCATCGGTTTGAGCGTAGCTTTGTTCATGGTCACTTCCTCGGCGGTTTTGTGGGTGCTGTCTTTGACTTCTCGGATGCGGGCGTAAATGTGGTATTCGAATCGCTTCCAGCTATCTCAGCCTCGGTAGCCTGTAGTTGCCGGAGTTGCTCATTCTCCGATTGGGCAGCCACAAGCAGCAGCCTTGCCTCCAGCTCGCGCTCGCTGCTCTTGGCTGCAGCTTCATTCAGTGCGGTGGCGTCCTTTCGAAGCGTGGCGATCTGTTGCTGGAGCTGCTCGGCAACGCCAGCGGATTTCGCCTCCGCCAGTTTCAGACCTTGGATCTCGCCAGTCAGTGTCTGTATGTGCGCCTCATGGCCGTGTAGCAGTTTCACTTGCTGCCTGGACTCTCCAAGCAACCGCTCGTTGTCACGGTTTAAACGAGTTAGATCATCCTGCTTCAGCACCAGGGTTTCCTGGAGTTTGCGCTTCTCCACTTGAGCCTCGTGGAGTTGGGATTCATGCCGGCGTTGATCCTGATCTCGTTGTTCTTTGACGGACTGCCGGTAGTGCTCCAATGCCCCGCGCGCATGAACATGCTTTTCCTCTAGGGAGTGGATCTGTTTATCCCGGTCACTGACCAAGGCTTCTAGGTCAGTGCAGCGTTGATTAAGTCCGGCATTGCGTGTCAGCTCTGCCTGGAGCGAGGACTGCGTGGTTTTTAGATCAGCAGTCTGAGCCTCAATGGCTGCTTGCAGAGTGTCGAGCTGCCTACGCGCTGCGGTCAGCTCATTTTGAAGGCTGTCGATCTGCGCCTGGAGCTCTACACGCTCAATATCAAAGGCTGATCGGGACTGTTCGATCGACTCGTTACCCTCCTCCATGAGTCGATCCAAAAGGCTTTCGACCATTGCCGAAAGTTCTTCACCCATGCGTTCGCGGGACGATAGTGGGCGTGGATCGTAGGATTCGATCTCCTTCAGGTACCGGGCAATGGTTGTCTTCGACCCGGTATTCCCCAGTTCCACACGCACGGCATCAATGCTTGGGTATGTGCCCCTAGCGAGCAGAGACTGCCTTGCTTTTTGCACCACCGCCTTGTTAATGCCGCCACGAGCCATGTGAACTCCTACGATTTCGTGTTGTGTTACGTGTCATGTAATTACGTGACACGCTAACACCAATTTTGTGGATGTAAAGTCAAACAATTAAAAAGCTATAATAGTACTTTATGGCTTCTTGACTCTTTATCTTGCCCAGAAAACCTCAATATGGCGCGGGATGGCAGAAACGCTCCGATTTTGAAGGCAAAGTACGATGGAAAAGGCAGATCGGTACCTCAGCGCCGGTACCCGGGAGAACACGCGAAAAAGTTACCGGGCTGCGATTGAGCACTTCGAAGTGACTTGGGGCGGGTACCTGCCCACGACCGGCGCGGGCGTCGTTCGCTACTTGGCGGAGTACGCCGACAAACTCTCTATCAACACTCTGAAGCAGCGCTTGGCGGCTCTTGCGCAATGGCACATCACCCAGGGCTTCCCCGATCCAACCAAAACGCCTGATGTTCGCCAGATGATCAAGGGCATCAGAGTCGTGCATCCTGCAAAGGTGAAACAGGCCGCCCCACTGCTCCTGAAGCACCTGGAGCAAGCGGTCACATGGCTTGAAGGGGAAGCTGCAGCTGCGATTGAACGGGGAGACTACAAATCGCTGGTGCGTCATCGTCGCTCGGTGGCGATTATCTTGATTGGGTTTTGGCGTGGCTTTCGTGGCGATGAGTTAGCCAGGCTAATGGTCGATGATACCCAAGCCATAAGTGGTGAAGGCATTACCTTTTTCCTGCCTTACACCAAGGGTGACCGCCAGCATGAAGGAACTACTTTCCAGACGCCGGCGCTTACCATGCTCTGCCCCGTGGAGGCATACATCAGCTGGATAACAGTTGCCGGCATTGCGAAGGGCCCTGTGTTTCAGAAGATTGATCGCTGGGGGAATCTGTCAGGCAAAGCCATGCAACCGCATAGTCTGATACCCGTGCTCCGTCGCATTTTCAAAGAGGCAGGATTGCCAGCGGAGCTGTATAGCAGCCACTCAATGCGGCGAGGCTTTGCAACTTGGGCGTCTGCCAATGGCTGGGACATCAAGGGGTTGATGAGCTATGTGGGCTGGAAGGATATGAAGTCGGCGCTGCGTTATGTCGATGCGGGCATGTCCTTTGGTGGCTTGGCGTCGCGCAATACAAGCCCCAAGCTCGTGCCACTTACCTGACAAGGAGCAGACGGGGCCGAACGGATGAGTACAACGGCCCGACATACTTGATGGGGGCTCCATTGAAGGTTTCGGTGATCTGGATTTACTCGCCTTCCAGTCCCCGAAATCCTGCACCCTCTCATTCATAAAAGGGTGGTCGGCGGCATAGGCAGCGATCAAGAAAGCAACGGCTTGACCCATTTCCACGCAAACCAAAAACTCACGCTTTACGTGCCAGCTGTTACCGCTTGGTACGCCGGCGAGCGAAAATCCGACCCCATCGCTTCCCTCAGCCCTGACGTCCAGGATAAGAGTTGAGGCACGCTCTGAATTTAGACGCTGGATTTTGACTAGAGCTATTCCGAATTCTGAATATCATACGGCCATGGATTCCAGAAACGAGACGGCATGATGAGACAATGCTTTGGAAGGACGCGCAACGGAACCAGATGCAAAAGATCTGGAAATTGGTGGCTGTTTTGCGCTGAGCACCGACTGATGGGCCTGTTGGCTATTCCGCTAATCATCGGGGGCGCTTTGAATCTCGCAGGCAATGCCACCTCGGTTCTGGGCTGGCTATCGATCATGCCACCTGACCTTGCGGGATTGATCAATCCGCAACAGGTATCGCTGCCAGATGCGATCAAGTCTGCTGTGGTTGACGGAATCAACTACACAGCGGCACCCACCAGTGAGACTCTTGTAGCCAAAGTAATTACCCGCGCTAGCTTGGATGATGCGAACTCAGGCGCTGACATGCCTTTTCTGTTTTCGTTGGTGAGTCCGTTCAAACCTACCGGAATGAATACGATCTTCCGAGGCGACGGCTGCAGATTCCTCGGAAAAGGGAGGGGGATTTCTCAAGGCAAAAACGGAGGGTACATCGACATCGTCGGTGCGTCGTGTGTGGACGACCGTGGTATCGCTTACGAGCTCCACGCGCAGGGAACGCGTCGGCTTGGCTTTGTGGTCAACGTGGGTGATTTTGCCAGCGATAGTGTGAAGCTGATCCAGGACAAAGGGGATCACACGCTGCAGCATTCCGAGAATGTAATGCTCCGTTTCGACCAACCAATTGCCCTACTTCTGGAGGCAGGTCGAGTCAGGTGAGAAAGAAGATACTGCAAGTGCGGAGCTGTACAGCAGCCATTCAATGCATCGTGGCTTTGCTGCTGGGTGCCCGCAAATGAGCGGGACATCAAAGGGCTGATGAGTACCGATCCCCCCTAAAGCCCATTAGTCTGCATCTTGCCACAGCCGACCACCCTTAAAGCCTCATATACTATTGGGTTAGCCAAATCTTCGGAACGCTTATTAGCATCAAGAAAATCTAATGCATCACTTATTCGCCATATTGCGTCGTTACAGGCCAACTGAACATTCCTTCCTGATCCTACCGCCAAAGGCGATGGTGTCCATCAGATTTCAAGTGGATAACACTTCTAGCTTTTTAAGAAGGCTTTCATAAAGTTACAATTACGCTCCTATTCCACATCATCAAGGCCAAAGTGATTAAAGAGCGTGCCATTTCACCAATGGCTTAGGGCTAGAGCTCCAAAAAAATACATTAGTATTTAATCGTTGCTATTTTTATAGCCAATATACCATTCGGGGCTAATCCAGTTTGATGTCCAATCAAGCTTCTCGGATATGGCTGCTATTTGAGTATACTCTTTAAAATACGCTTTAACAATATTATCGTTAGTTATATAAAGTGCATTCTCTAAAGAGTTGGTCGCATTTTTTGAAAAGTTAAATGAACCCGTCCAAACAGCATAAGGCTCAATGATGAAGAACGGGCAACCTCCATCATCTCCTTGCTCGATATTTGCAAAAACTAAAAATTTATTATGCATCCTCGGAAAAGCTGATTTTTTAGCGATGTTATGGCATCCGGCACACCTGACTGGATCTAGTGGATATATGTTATCCATAGTAGTAGCTCCGAGTATCCAGTGATCAAAATCTCCTCTCGGAATCGTAAATTTGAGTTTTGAATATTTTGAGTGAAGTGATTTTTTCCACTCATCACCTGATTGGTCATCTTGATCTGGCCTTAAGAAATCTTCTTTTTGAACGATTATTTGGACTTGCTCTGGTAGTGATAGTGCGTCTAATATTTCTGGGCTAGTTAGCCAGGCGACGGCTCCAAAGACCGCATTTGCCCTTGTAATGTGCTCAATCAATTTGGTCTCGATATCTCTAAAATAAACAGAGACGCCACAGTCATCGTGCACGCTATTGTCTTGGGTCTCACCGACCCCTTCAAGATTATGGTTTTCTAATTGGTATTTATTTAAATTCAAGTTCTCGCCTCGAAGTCTCGTAATAGCGATTAGGTGAGGTGGCCGCCGCACCGTCAAGCAGGTAACGGAGATTGGGCCATGCTGAAGTGGGATTGACCTAGCCGTTATCGCCAAAGCGATCTCGCTCTAGGGCAGTGGCGAAGTCATTGAACAGTTCGTCAGATACCCCTAGCTCCTCGATAACTCGATTGAGATTGCACGCATATATTGTATAGCTCCCCTTCTTCGATCCTGGTAGATAAATGTATTTGATCTTTGTAATATGTTGATTGTACTCATCAATATGTGGATGGAATAACCTGTAGCGATCTGAATCCAGAGGGTAGGTTATAATAGAGTTCCTGTACAAGGGGGGCTCTAGAAGACCCTCCCTGTCTCTTTTGTAAGTGTTGCAGTCGGCACATATAACGCAAAGATTCTTTGGCTCGAACATGAACTGAACGTATTTCGACTTAGGTAAAATATGTTCAATTGGAGCATTTACGGCAGCGATTGAACCGAGTTCTTCCCTGCAGTAAGCGCAGGTCAGCTTTTGTTCTCGTCGATAGAAATTTCTAATTTCGCGCCGCAGTTCTTCAAGGTCATCATCGCCCCATCGCGTGTGATTGAGCATGGGTTCCGACTTGACTGTCGCGATTTTTAGAATAATTTCCGGACTAAAAGTTACAGCAGAGTTAATGAGTGGCATGGCTGGCAACTAGCTCCTCTACTGAAGCGATAAGTTTTTTTACTGGATCTTCGTCTGACAATCTCGACTTAAATGTCAATAGAACATCGAGGCCATTTAAGATCTCGATGTCTACGCTTTTTCTGGCCCTTATTTTTGCTATAAGGTTGAATCCTAATCGGGATACATATTCGTTCATTCTACCAGGAGCACCGAAAAGTTCTGCCAATTGAAAGTCTGCAGACTTGTTATTGAAGTCTTTGGAGTTGAGTAATGATCCACTTTCCAGTACTAAAATGTAAGAGAATTCGGATGTGGCTCGGGAAACCACCTGTGGCGAATGTGTGGCGATAATAAACTGGCAGTCCGAAAACCCCGAAAAAGCTGATGTCAGCATAGGCATGAATTCCTCTTGCCAACGAGGGTGAAGGCTAATTTCTGGTTCATCAATCAAAATTACTGAGCCGTCTCTGATGTGCCCGGCAATTCCTAGCATTATAATTAATAGGCACTGCTCGCCGGAGCTAGCGCGGCGTAGGCTCAGAGATCCGTGGTCTTCCTTCTCTAGGATGATATCCATTAGTCGCATAAGCCCAAGCTTCATCAGAATGACAATTGAGTTTAAAATGGAGGGGTATAGCTTTTTGCCGTCAATGTAGGACTTGCTTGTTGCGAAATCAAACTCAAGCTCAATGGCCTTGCGAGCTTGGTAGTAAGAGGCGACATTGGACATCGCATACTCAACTGAGGACTTCTCTTCAGTATCTAACCCGTCATAGACATGCTTGTATCTTTTATCGACTCGTATCGGGCCAGTGCTTTCAACTGGCTCTACAAAGAAATATTCTTCTGTTGAATTGGCAGTGGAATGTACGGCTTTGTCAAAGGCTGGCTTTAGTATGAAATTGGCTTGAGGCCTGAAGTGTAGTGAAGAAAAAACCTCCAGAAAACTAGCGCTATTATGACCAAACAGAGCGCTTTTAAGTAAACCGCGAGCTGCAGAAGACATAAGGGATATTAATGATGAGGCAGAAGTTGAACTGTCCCCGCGTAGACCTACGTAACGGAAATTACTATAATTTTTGCTTCTGCTCCTAGAAATAGCAGGAAACTTATCAAAGGGGCTTGTTGAAATCGCTATAACCAATGGCTCATCTTCATCGTCATAATCATAGTCGTAACGCTGTATTAGCTCTTTTGCAATTCCAGACAGTAAACGACTTTTTCCTATGCCATTTTTACCCACTACCACGGTAAATGAATTGCTCGAAGCTGATAATGCTTCAGCTGGAATCAACTCAATCATAGTCCCATCATGATCAAAACTTCCAATTTTCAATGTTGCTTCCTTGAGCTTATGCTGGCTTTAAGTTATTAGGCGTCCTAGTTTTAATACTGCAGGCTGTTTTTATGTAATCAGATCGAGAATCGACCACCCAGCCTTGTGAGCGCCGCCCTCCGCTTCTCGCCCGCCGAACCTTAACCCATGCTGCTCTGGCGGATAGCTAGGCACAGTATGTGCGATGCTCGGGTCACCTCCATGTACATCTACATCGTGTTCTTTCTCGTTTTTCCTCACTGTCATCAAGTGATTGAACGAGTGCTATGAGACGCTTGGCGATGGCACCTGCAGTCTTGGGGTTGAGCCCTGATAAAGCGCCAGGCTGGATTCGCTCACAGATCCAAATCGCATTCCACTCTAGTAAGCTGAAGATGAAAACCGCTTCGCCCAGCGCCTGGGAGTACTCTGAATCGATAGATTGTCGAAAGCTAGCGTCCTTCATGACTAACTCAAGAGTTTAAGCCGGTTTCCTTGCCATACTGACCCCTCAGTCGTAGAGGCCGGATACATCCGGCAAGCCCATTCGCCTCGGAAATAATCGATGATGGGCGCAGTCGGCTGTCTGCGTTCCTGAGGGGTTCCGGGCTCAAGAACATTCCCAGCTGGGCTCTCGGTTGGTGGATCAAGCTTTGGTGCCGTCGGTGAGTTGGGTGCCGCGAGGAAAGCAAATACAACAACGCATGCCACCCAAGCGGCAAGAACCCCGACACCCGAAATGGCAGTCCGCTTGAATACAGTTTCAGAGCGCCCAACCGGTGTCGTAACCATCGCATCGTAATCGCCTGCAGATAGAAATCTGTACAGCTTGGTCTGCCACTGTTGACGTAATCCGCGTTGCACGAGAATAAAGTGCCAACCCGACCACGCAATGGTTACCACATACAGCCACACGATGACCATGACAGCCAAAATAAGCCAAGGATTGAGCGCAACGCTAATGCGTGCAACGGCAAGGCCAATACCTACACCCGCCGCTGTTGTAATGGCAGTAACTGTCTGACGGGTAGCGTCTGTCGCCTTTGAGGTCTCGTCGGTAACAGCCTTTCGTAGATCGCCCAATGACTTCAAGGTGTCTTTGGTAATCTCGGAAATCGACATTTGGTAAGCGATTTTGGCGCACTCTAGCGCAGCATCGAGGTTGTCTCTGAAATACGTAATGACCTCACCATCTGCACGACCCGAGCGGGCGATTTCAGTTGAGAGAAGCACGTGCTTCATCTCCGCTTCGCGAGCGTTCTCATAGACCCAGGACGCCGCCTCTTGAGCAAGCTGGAAATCCTCCAGATTGAAAGAATCCCCAGGCGGTCGATCCTCAAATTCAAGACTGAGCTTGGGCGGGCCTTTAAAAATTAAGCGATGGTCGCCAGCGCTGACCTCGTTGGCAATGCAGCGAGTCAGTGAAGCGTGGGCATATTCGGCCCAGAGTCGATGGAAAGGCTCGAGTTCGTCGAGATTTGAGCCTTGGAGCAGTAACAGTCGAATGTCCTCTGGTACGCTACGAGTATCGGCTGCCTCCTTAACCAACATGCGGGGCGATTTTGTCGCTGGTAATGGTGTGAGCGTCAGTGGCTCATCCCAATTACCGAAAGCACGAGCCTGGCAGATGAACGCTGCATTGAGTCCTAAGATGCGCCAAATCCCTGCCTTGTGACCTCTGCGTAGGAAGTCCGAAAATCCGACTTCAGTCATGATGTACAGAGTGTCAGAGAGATCCTCGGTTGATCGCGCAGGCTTCTTCACTCTCAACCTGAACGTGCCGAAGTCATCGACAATGTCGACCTCGTCGCATTCAGAGTACTCATGGTCGTAGGTCGAGTAAGTGAGCCCAGCTTCCTTGGCAAGCCTTGCCAAGCGCAACGCCAGACCAGCCGCAAGCTCAGATACGATTAAGTCAGTATCGCTTTCGGTAACCGACGCATTGCCCGTTCGCGCCTCTTGGTTGAGTAGACTAGCTAGGTCTATCAGCGACAAGACTATTCTCCGTGATCTTCTTGGTTTCTACGACAATGCGCTGGCCCCCGCCTGCTACTGGCTCGATCGTTACGTTAGGGGCACTCTCGATGTCTGGGAAGATGATTGTCACCCCTTCCACCGTTCTCAGCTTCCTGATTGCAGGCTGCCTTAACACCGCACGGTCTGGCTTGAACTCCAAGTGGTGAAGCTTGCTCTCTCTTACACGTCTTCGTGTCTCTCGTTCAAAGCGCTGAACGATTTTGTCATCAGTTGGATCACCGGCCGAAGAGAGCACCGCCTCAACGATCGCGTCCTCATCAACCTTCAATCGCTTGCCTAGGATTCCCTTGGCAGTCCGAAATGCCTTTGCCACATCTTCATCGGGGAGAAGGGTTCTGCAGGCATGTAGTGCCCGACGAAGCAGTGTACTAGCTGTTCGACTCAGCTCTTCGTCTGAAATTGTCCTAGTGACGCCCAGAAACGCCTCGAAATAATCAGCTAGGTCGGGGGCCTGCTTCTTGCGATCCCGAGCTGAAACACTAGACTGCGCAACGCCGTTGATTAGGCGCACTAGCGCCGTTTTCTGAACTGCCTTTTTGTCGTCAATTAGGGCCGTGACGATGCGACGTAAGGCAGCTTCTGGCTTTGAGCCGTCCTGCTCCAAAGCCATTTTGTAGTCATACTTGATCAGGCTGTAAATGACGGTGTCGGGAGTTCCAACTCCAAGCTCAAACATGCAGAGTACGCCGTCGGCGCTGCCTCCTACATGGAGAGTGTTGAATCCCCTGGATAGGCTTTGCGCACCTCGCTCGAAAGTTGTCGAACCATCGACGATCGACTCCAGTTCAATCTTTGTCGTGGAATTAGTCTTGAAACTGAATACAGCATCAGCAGCGCTTTCTACTATCTTAGTCTTGAAGAAATCGGTGTGCTCCGGCTTGCGCTCGGGCATGGCTTCAAACGTTTTCGCGCCGACAACGTGCAGGCTCATCCTGCGAATCGTAAGGGCGTCCTCTTCCTGCTGAGTGAAAAAACCCATCGGTCTTCCTGCTTGCGTCCATGCACCAAAGAGTGCACACGTGATTGTGGATCTCAACGCCATGACTGCAGCTTGAGAAAGAGCGCCGGTCAATAACCGGGCTTATATTATTTTTGCAGAGCAGAATATGCCCCCTGCGCGAGATAGTGGCAAGTAGACATACTAAAGCCATTAATTTATTGGTAAGCCTACGTAGGTTAGGCATGCGATACCTGGAAGTGTTCTGCTCTACCCCTTTCGGCGCCGGGCTTCACTCAGCCGCCAATGCATCCCTGCTTGATATGTCGATACCTGAGGGTGGTTGCAAGGCAACCTAGTGATTCCTAGATCGTGGATGAATGGCGCCTACGCCATACCCAATCAGATACCAAGACCAGCCAGCAACCACTGTCCTCCTCTAAGGAAATCCATGCCTGAAATATTCGACGGATGAAGCAACGGAATTTACATGGACGTCACCCGTGCCACTGAACTGCTAAATCCTCCTGGTGACTCAAGCGCGAGAAACTCCAGCTCCATCCCCGCCATGGACTCCTGCGAAAGCGCCAGCGCCCTCCTCAGCATATCTTGCACACGTGGTAGATCCACCCTCCCCAACCATTCTCGGGCGACTTGCTGCTTTTCGTAGTCCTGAGGCTTGTCCCACTCCTCGGAAACGATATCTCCGATTGCGCTCATTGACGGGACTACGATCCCGTGGGCCTTAGCAGTCAGGGTATTCATCCAGCCTTGAGGGTCGTAATCGGGAAAGCATATGACTCGCTTAACCTCGGACAATGCCTTCGTAACTGCCGCAGGGGTGATTTGTGGGCTTCCGCGGAAAAGCATGGGCAGGTGTTTCACCTCGGTTGGCCAACGATACTCGTTAACCGCGTACATGACAGCCTGGTTCTCCACCAAGAGCACGGTATCAAGACCATGGAGCTCCTCTGCCGGAACGCTGAGGCTTCCACCTATTGGGTGGCTGTACACTCCGGAGGCCAGTTGGAGTTGGCCAGAGACCGAGGCTACCATGACAATTCGATCTCCGGTCTTCGAGCGAGCTAGCTTCTCATTACGCGATATTTTCGCGACGGCCAGGCGATCGCCTTCGAGTTCTTCGAGGCTGACTTTCAACGCATCCACGCCTGTTTCTTTCTTCAGCATCATACCGACGGTTTGGAGGTCGACTTCGGTCAGCAACAGGTAGTTGTTACCAAGTTTCTTGCCAATTTTGTAGTCGTTATTGAGCCGTGACCAGGTAGCGTTGATCTGAACTTTCCTGGCGTCCTGTCGGATAGCGATTACTATGGGTTTGATCGCTCTCATGTTGCCAAAGATGCTCATAGCCGCCCCGCTCTCTCAAGAATCAAATCAAGGACTCGTCGGTTTGCGGACGCGCGAAGGTAGGGCGCGTAAACCGAATTCAGCCGATAGTTAAGCGGCTTGTGCCGTACCTTGCTTACCGCGGACTGCAGGCGTACATAGCCATCTAGAGCATAGAGCCATATGCTCAAGGAAATTTCGGGATCCCCATGCTCTTCCCAATACGCCACGGCTGATTGAGGTGTTTTGGTTTCGCTCAGGCTCTGCAGCATGTACTTGAGATGATCACGAGCAAATGGTTTTTCCAGTACCTTGGGTGGCTCGTCGTTGGGAACTACAGACTTCGACTCACGTGGCTTCGGCGGTTCCTCCGCACGTCGGGCTTTCGGTGGCGGAAGCGACGCAATCAGTAGCTCGAGGGCTTCCAAGCTCTCGCCTGCATCGACATCACAATACACACTGCCAACCAAATCGATCGATGCTGCCGGAACCCAGAAAGCCGAATCTTTCCGGTCAAAAAGAGGTTCCAGGTCGATAGGGTTTCCTGCCTGGAGAAATACATCGACGGCGTGAGCAACCTGGCGCATATGATTGCGTTTGCGTACCGCAAGACTCAGCCGGTCAAGGCGCCCGATCATTTCGTCTAGAGCGAGACGATTCCGCGACACGGCGCCCAGGAGGTTATCCAGAAGTATGCGCCGCAACGCTCGATCGCTATTGGTCATGCTGGATAAGCCAAGGTGAGTGAACAACCCAAGCTTCTCGTGCAGACGCTTGAGGCGGCCAATGGCATTGTTGATGTCCCGTAACCGGTCTTTCAGCCGGGGTGAGAATCCGTAACCGCCTTCAATGAACGCGCGCGTCTGGGCTTGCTCGTTCCGAAGATGGTTGGTGACTTGACGGCAGCTATGCGTCAAACGCTTCAGATGCCGTTCGGCTTCACCGGGAGAGTCAGACGCCTTGGCTTCATGGTATGCCTCACAGTGCTGCTTAATGGCAATGAGGGATTCTTGCAAGTCAGGAGCCGCTCGCTCGAATCCCTGGAGTGAAATCTGAGCGCCAACATCCAGAAGCAGGCCACTGAGATAGTAGAGCTCATCGTCTTCTTCGATTAGTCCTTTGGACATCAGGTAGGAAATGCCTTTTGTCCTTCGCTCAGGCAGTGCGATCCCTTCCTCGTCTGCAATCGACAATGCTTCGATAAAGGTCGCATTACGTGTGAGGGAATCTCCCAGCTCGATCCAGTCTGCCTCCTTCACAAGTTAAGCCCTCCCTGGTGGTCACCGTCATGCGGTTCACTCGTACCGACGTCCAGGCTAAGCGAATTATATTCAGCTATCCATGCCAGAATCGTATGCACGTACCCCATTTTTCCTGTGGCTACGTAGTTGGCAGACTCGCTGCTGCGCTTCACGATATAACCCGCGTCTGCCAATGCACGCAGCACCAATTTCAGCCGATCATTGTTGTCCTTGCCGCTCTTGGACTTGCTGAAAAAATCGTACCCGCTCAAGTCCCAAAGCTGCGTGCGGTAGGTCGGGTGGTTCTCGATTGAATCGAGCATGTCGGCGAAGGAGATAGTGTCTCCCGGGGCCAAACAGGTTTCACTGCGTCCCGCACGATTGATCAAACGGATGAAATCGAGACATGGACGTATCTGATCGCGCAGCTCGACCAATTGTGCGGTGGCCGCATCACGATCAACCGGCTCAGAAAAATCAATGAACCGTGCGAAATATGTATCGGGGGCCTCGGATTCGCCCAGTGTCGCCAATTTCCGCCCTAACGGCGCCAGCGCGTTCTCGACACCTTCGGCAAACACTTCATTGCGCAACTGCCGATGCAGCTCGGGGTAGGCGTACTGGCAGATGAAGCAGCCAGAAAGAAGCTTGTTCAGGACATCTCTCAAAGGGCTCACAGTGCACCCTCCCCGCCATCATTTCCAAGTGCATCGTTCAAGTCATCAAGCTCATCCATCTCTTCAATCCCGTATTCCTTCACCACAATTGAATCGGTGTCTGGCCTGCGCTCCAGGCTGTAACGGTTGTTGAATTGACGAAGAAGCTCAGGTGCACCTCCTGGGAAGCAGGCCAGCATGGAGAGTCCACGTTCATTGAAGTAGCTGACCAGCGCAACGTAGTTTTCAGGTGAGAGCTCGAGGGCTTCGTCGATCGGGATCGACATCTGGAAATCTGCCTCATTTCTTAGCAGTTCGAATAGCGATACGTAGATCATTGCGACGATGATCTTTGTCAGGCCGGTACTACTTAGGTGAACGAGCTCAGCGTTGTTCGTCGCTACCTTCACCCTGCCCTGGTCATTGCACGTGACAGACACGTCGAAACAGTCCGACAGGTTGGATGTGAAGGCACCATCTTCAATCTGGCGTTCGATGGTTCGAAGTGCGTCCATGAAGCCATCAGTTGGAAGGTATTCACCACCCATCCCGCTCCAACGCTTGTATTGCTGTTCGTAGTTCGTAAGGTCATCCCAGAACGACATCTCGTGGATTCGTGATGAGACTTTGAATTCGAACTGACGAATCTGCACAAAGGAACTGAGAACCTCGCTCGCTTTTGCCGTCGCGTCACGGCCAAGCTTAAGGATACTTCGGTGCAGTTGCTGGAGCTTAGAGCGATTGTCACAGAGCTCGTCTGACAGGTTTTTGGCTTGGATGATCAGCTTCGTTTTTTGATCAGGATGAGAAATCTCAATGTATTCCTGCAGATTTGGGGCGGCTTCCAACCATGCGAGTTCGAGCTCATAGGTAGTATTCGCAGCATGATTCATGATTTGTTCAATTGCCGCGCCCTGTGGCGTGTGTACCAAACGATCCCTCTGGAAATGCTTGTGAATCTCACGATATAGATCTGTGCCCTTGCGGTGGCAGTCCGTTCGACGGCGGCGAAGTTTGCCGACCTCATCTTCGATGTCTGATGCCTTCAACGTTGAGGCGAGATGAGCTTCCGCAGCTGCGTCGATTTGACCAAGTTCCCGCAGGACGCGTGCCACGGCGTTGAGTTCTAGGTCATCTTCATGCCCCTGACTGACCAATACTTTTCTGCGCTCAACGATCGCCCTTTGCGAAGCCTGTAACTCCAGTTGCCACTGATCGATTGCACGTTTGATACGATCACGATCAGCATTGGCACGAGCTAAAGCGGCTTTCCGATCGGGCACAGATGGTACTGTTTCTTCAACCCAAAGCCGGTAACTGTCGATCAGCGACTCGTGATCCCGAAGGCGTTTCACCCTCCTTTCCAAATCGGCAATCTCTAAGCTGAGCCGCTTGCTCGCTGTGTCATCTACTCCGGCAGACAGAAGCTGAGCTTCCATATCGATTTTGGCATTGTGAAGTGATGCCGCTAGCGTTGCATCGATGCGTTTTTCGGTGATTTCTTGGTCTCGATCTACTTGAGCCAGTTCCTGATCCAGCAGCGATCGCGAACTGTCGCCCGCGGCTTGTATATCGTTAATCTCGCGCTTGTGCCGTTTCTTCAAGTTTTCCTGCTGAGTGGTGAGTTCCTCGAGCCGAGACGCGGCTTCCGAAACGCGTGCTGCTTGTATTTCTGTTTCTTGAACCACTTCCTCGCGGGCACGGTCAATCAGTCCTCTGTGATCGCTTTTCAGTATTTCCAAATCCAGGTATGCACTGCTCAGGTCTTTTTGAGTTGTTGATGCCCTTGCGCCAGCTTGTCGTAGTCGATCTTCCACTCCACGCTGCTGTTTTTCCATCAGCTCCATGTCCGTGCTGAGCACCTGAATCTGAGCAGTCAATGAAGCAATCTCGGTTTCAAGAGCGTGAGTACTTGCAATTGCCGCCTGAGGGAGCACTTCAAGGTTGATCTCAACCCCATAGAGATTTTGCTGAACTTCCTCAAGGAATGCAGGGTTTAAATCCGTACGCATCAGCGTCTCGACTGGGATGAGTCGAGCAATATTTTCTGTCCAAGTAGGGTGATAGCGTCGTAAGAAACCGAGCAGTGTTTCAGCGCCAGCATTAATCTGTCGCTTGAGGTTATCCCGACTCTCAACCTGGGCATTCTTCCTCAACTGTAAACCGCTGTATTCCGCGGCTCGTGCCTGCCTTTCCTGCGACAAACTTTCGACTTCTGTTGAGATCGAATTGAGCAGCTTTTGCAGTTCATCAACAACAACTATCTGCTTGTTGATGCCACCTTGCGACTCATCCACCAGGCGCTGAGCTGCAGGAAGAGCACTGAGGGTTTTAAGATGCTCAAAGTGTGAAACCTCGCGAGCATGCGTGACCGTTGCTTGCAGCTGAATCTGCGAATACTCGGTGAGCTCGCATTCGTGAGCAGTTTGTATTTCATCAAGTTGCTTTTGCTGGTTAGTGGCTAGCTCGTTCCGCCGCTGCTGAATGCCTTGTGAAGCGGCTTTGTACTTAGAGAACACAGCATCTTTGCCATCCGCGGCGACCTGTCTAGCCGAAGCTTCGAGCTCCTGATAGACATTACGGATGTCTGCCCCTTGGCGGCTAAGCTTGATCTGATGCTCCTGTTTAAGGTGCAGTTGGTCTCGTATTTCGGGAAGCTGATCAAACTCCTCTAAAAGCTCGTGAGTGCGATTTTTCTGATAGACGACAAACTTTTCTTCGAATTTTCGGAGCCAAGCTTCTTCCTCCTTAACATGGCCAGTTATTACTCCCATTTGACCATTTAGGTCGCTCATTCGATCTCTATTCAGATTTTGTAAATGATCGTCTTCTGTATGTAGCTCAGCCAAAGCCGCGGCGCGGATGTTCTGACGCTCCCTCAGCTTTTCTTCCAGCATCGAAACGCGGCGTTTTTGTGTCCCCATTTGCCGAATGACGGCGCGGAATTCGTAAGACTGGAGATTCAGTTCAAAGATATCTGGCTTGAGAGAATCCATCAGTAGATAGCCAGCACGGTTGTCGACCACACTCCGGAAGGGTTGTGCGTTCAGCATCATCAGAGTGCGACTTGGATCGGCGTTGTCTTGTTGAAGAATCTCAGCCATGGTCGCTTTCATGGTATCGAAGGTACCGCCGCTCTCTATGAGCGCCAGAGTTACCAAATCAATACCATTGAAATCCTTGCGCTTCGGTGCCAGCGAGAAACCAGAACGGAGACTCACGACGAGCTTACGCTTGCCGGCGTCGGTGATTTTCTCGAGATGAGCTGTGCCGCTGTTAAATTGGATTATTTGCCGATAGTGATACGGCTGTAGTTCAGGGGAGCATGAGATGCCCAGTTGTGTAAGACGACCGTGTAGATCACTTGGCAACACCAAGTGGCCTGCTTCGTAATCACGGTACAAAAGCTCAGGGCTCCAGGCGTTTGAAATCAAACGGTACGAGTACCCTTCCCCGCTACGGTGCATGATCGCGCAGCGCGCGTCACCGGCATAATTGAGGTACTCAAAAACGATAAAGCTCGATGCCCTTGGCAGGTACCAATTCGCAAAGCTTTCACGGTTGGTGCTCGCTTTTACCAAGCGTCCAGGAGATGCGCCGTAGAATACAGGGATCAATTTGATGAACGATGACTTACCTATGCCATTTTCACCGGTGACGCTGGTGTTCCCATCCATCACGAGTTCTGCTTTGGCTCCCGCGCAAAGCGAATCGATCAGGACGATCTTGATTAATTGTGACATCGGACGCCTCTTTCGCTCAAACCCTAAGGCAGTACAGCCGATTTCTCACTCGGCGTTGCCAAAAATATGCACCAACTGGATTCCATGGTGCTTGCTCTGTGCAACAACGATATGTAGATATAGACGACACATCTATGGTGTTTACGTATACAGGTAAAGTTTTCAAGCAGATGGAGGTCGTCATGAAGCGGGGCAAAGCCATCGAGTCCGTACGCTGGGATTTGGCATTGAGGTACAGGTTGATCGAGACAGTTGCATGGTGGGAAGGCCGGTTGACTACGAACCACCTGATGCAAAGTTTCGGTATCAGCCGCCAGCAAGCCTCGAAAGACATCAATACATACATTGATGAGCATGCACCGAGAAATCTGGCTTACGACAAGCATCTCAAGGGCTACGTTCCCAGCAAGCACTTCAACCCGATATTCATCGAAGATAGCGCTAGCGCGTACCTTCATCTCCTTAACCAGAATCACGAGCGGGCCCCGCACATTGAGGGCTTAACGTTGGCATATGCGCACATAGATGTTTTGGATGTACCCGACCGATCTATACGCCCCGAGGTGCTTAGGCCGCTACTCAAGGCCTGCCGGGAGGGCCAAAGATTGGAATGCGAGTACGCGTCTTTCCGGACGCCAGAAGGCGAAACACGCCTCATAGCCCCTCATACGCTCATTCACACTGGTATGCGTTGGCACGTCCGAGCATATTGTGAAAAAAACGGTGAGTATCGTGATTTTGTGTTGAGTCGGTTTCGCGGCATTCCGGAGCTAATGAACGACGTCACAGACCACACTCGCTTGCTAGATCCGGGATGGACGACGCCGGCAACAGTGGTCTTGGAGGCTGACTCAAGACTGAAGGCTGGACAGCGCGCAATCATCGAAGCCGACTATGGAATGGAAGACGGTCAACTCGTAATCAAGACCCGTGGAGCTCTGGTTCAATACGTTTTGCATCGATACCAAATCGATACCACTAAGATGCACATGAAGCCGATGGCTCAGCAGATTGTGGTAGCGAATATGGATGAATTGAGCCCTTGGTTGTACTAGAGCGAAGACAATCAGCTGTTCAGGCGCAGTTTGGATGTGTAAAGAAATCATCCATATGACTGTAGGAGCATTTGCACTTCCTGGTCTGCACGCTCCATTTGCGTACGCAAGCTCACTTGGGCTTGTGCAGTTGCTATTCGCTAAAGCCTACATATGTAGGCCTCGCGCGAAGAGGATCGGCAGGTCAATTGGCAGAATCACTTCACGGCTGGTCGCCAGCTCGTTCTGTGACCACCATCTAATCTCAGATACGGCTTCATGCTCCTGAGGAGTCCAACTCTCAGAGGAGCACTGCTCCTCAAGTGCGTGAACGATGTAGTAGTTCTCTACCGCAAGGACGTGTTCACCGTCCGACAATTGCCACGGAAACTCCTTGCGCGCCAGGCTAAGACCAACGTCCTCCACCGCGATACCCGTTTCCTCTAGCAGCTCCCGAATCGCCGCCTCCTCGAATGTTTCACCGACTCTAAGCTTTCCACCGGGAGTCGCCCAATAGCTCCTGCCGGCTAAAGCGCCAGTCTTGTAATGGATTTTGAACAACAACAGGCGATGGGATGGGCTGATCAGCAAAATTCGAGCAGCAAAACAGCGTCGCGGCATAACGCCCCCGTCTCGACGATTACTATTAATCAATAACATCTAATACGTCAGCTCCCTTCATACGACGTACCTCAACCACGTAGTCGGCGATGTTGGGAACCGCATACTCGACCACTAGCTCGACAACAGTTTTCGTAGGCTTCCCAGAAGGCTTCACCGGATAATCATTGACTCTACGAAAGACCTCTGTGTTGCGGCGATGGGGAATAGGCCAGGTATTGCCCGAGTTCATGTGACACAGCCATATTTTTTCAGCATAGGCTGGGATGAGCGTCGTCGAGTCGAGGGTCAAGACATCGTGCTCTAGATTGCGGTAGTCACGAGCGCCGAGCAAACGGTGAAGCCGTTCCTGCTCAACCCAGAAGAACACTTTGTCATTGATCAGTTCGTACCATTGGCGTGGGGTTGTGCCATCCGTCAACGCCTTCAGTAAACGCCCCTCTGGCATGGGCTTCTGATCTCGCAGCACAATGTTTGATGGATGCCCGGCCTTCACATCCATTTTCTGGTCACGGTGTTGACTTTCGAACCGTGCGCGGTCTGCACCTTCAATCTGTAGATGATCGAGAACCGCTGTCGTACTCATTAGCCCATGGGCACGAATACTTTCCCAGGCACCCCGCTCTGCCATGTGGTAGACCCGGGGGTAGAGCTCGATTAGTTTTTGCAGATCCATCTTTTACCTCCTACCTGACCTTGCAGTCCAGTTGCGCCGATCAATCAGCGAACGAAGATCGCTGGCACCTGTGTCACGTGAAAACCGGGTGTTAATCAGCGATACCGGCGCTTGGGAAACGCGCTCCAACTCCTCCACAAACTTGATCGTGTCTGGGTCAAGCTGCTCGAACCGGCGTGCCTGACTGTTCGTGGACTTCAGGTAATCCGCAAAGGTCAACACAATATCTGTGGGAGCATTCAGAGCACAGGCTTTTCGGAACTGATCCCATTCGAACCAACCGACACGTCTGCTTCTATGGGTGGTTGATGTTTTTTCAGCTGCGTTCAAAGCCGGAGCTTCAAGGCCTGCGGACTCAGCAATTTCGTCGAAGGTTGTGGGACGTTTAAGCGCGCCGGAAGTGTGGCCTTGGTCGCCGTCGGGATCGCCCACGCGAATGGGCATTGGCCGAATAACCATCAGAATTTTGCGGATCCGACTCGGTGATATCCCCGCCTCAGCGAGGCATCCTGCGACATTAGTGTCCCGGGAAGTAACATGAGGATAAGCACCGTGGAAAATACTCAAACCGCTACCTTGAGTGCCTTCCAATAAGATGGAATGACCTTTACGGTAAGCCTCCTCCAGCCTGTCAGAAGTTGATCCATGGTAATTTTCGGGGGTGCCAACATAGGCACGAAGCGCCTCAACATCACGCGCTAGCCTGACTGTGCCTTTGCCTCTATCCAGAATACGTCGCGCAGCCGCGGCTCCGCTCCCGCTTCCAGTTGACGCGATAGTTGAGACCAGGTGTCCCTCCCTTTCTGTTCCAATGTCCCAGTCTTCGATAATGGTGGCTTGGGGATCAATGAACAGCCGGTCTTGGCCGATAGCGCAATCCTCGATCTCCTTCAAAAGTCCTGGTAAGTGGATAGTCATGCCTGGGCCGAGGAGCAATCGTGCGGTTACATCTCGTGATCCTGAGGGCAGATGGTGGTACGTATATGGGCCGGCTGTACTTGCCACTGTATGACCTGCGTTGGGCCCACCGACGCGTACCATCACGTCATATTCGCGCGCCAAATAAGCGACGATATTGCCTTTCCCCTCACTCCCATACTGACCGCCAATGAGCACATCCACACATCTGATTTCTGGAGGAGTGTACAAATGCAAACGGGCTGCAACCCTCACGAGCGTGTCGTTAGAGTCAGAGCGTTCGGTGTATACGCGCACGTCTGCGTCTTTCTTCAGTGCCTCGATCTCAGCCTGATCCCTCAGCTGATTGACCTCATCATAGGACGAAGTATCTTCGGTACCTTCGACACGCTCGGCATAACGCTCCTGAAGCGTGTTGTCACTCGCGTACAGATGGACATGAACTAGATTGGCCCCGAAAATCCTACGAAATTGCAGCACTTGGGCCAGCGTATTCAAATGGTCAACGACTAATGGACGCCAATCCGCTTCGTTTGCGCACATTGTCTCGGTTTCCCGAAGCATCCACTGTGAATGCTCTGCCTCATCTAACTCCCTTCGTCGATCAAGAATAGCCGGCTGCTCCATGTTTAGACGCCACCCATCATCTTGGAGTGTTCGACGATCGCGAACCACGGTGAATCCGAACTCCTTCTCCAGCAAATCGGCTAAGCCACTCTTGCCGCTACAGGTCTTTCCACTAATCACTAAGATCTGCCGAGTATCCATGCACTACTTCTCCCAGATTTTCGAGATCCGATCTGCGATTTCAATCGGATTAAGTACTTCGTTATCTAGAACGACGTCAGCTACGCCTGCGAGCGAACGTGCCGTCTGCTCGTTAGGGTGCATCAGGCTGGACAGGTATTGTGCTTCCTGGTCTTCGCCACGCTCCGCGTACCTTTGCCGCAGTACAGACTCCGATGCGACGATGTAAACGTGCCTCACCGAGTCCGCAAAATGAAGTCTGAAGAGCTCAACCTGAACGGGTTTGCGCACCGCATCCAATAGCCAATTCTCGATATTCGCCTGGGATTCGATGGCGGGCCTTGCCACTGAATCTACGAGCCAGGAAAACCTGGTAGCGATATCTAGGGCATCACCGAGTTCTTGGAGATGATGACGGTCTATGAGCACGTCTCGAGCAGTCAACTGCTCACGCAAAAAGGCTCCACTGCTGATGGAAGTAAACCCATAGCGCTCTTGGAGGGCTGTAGAAACCGATGTTTTACCGCTGGCTATCGGGCCACTCAATAGAAGTAGTCGTTTCACAGTGAGGACGATCCCTGTCTCTAAAATGCAATATAACCATTAAGCCTAGCTTGGTTGGCGGAGAAGAAAGGATTTTATGAGAGGCAGTTCAAAGCGCAGTTCGCTATGTTTGAGCGCGCTTAGCACCAACGGGATCTCTCATCCCGGTGCCTTAACATGCGCACAGGCTCAGATCGACCGCGCAAGATCAACTGTCGAGCACGACTCTTAACATACGTTTGACCGGTTGCTTGCAGAGAAGTAACTTTACAGGAGCTCAACGCGAGCGCTCTCTTTGGTAGCGGTAGCCGGAATACCTACACCGCTCCATTCAGGGTTAAGTGGCTTCTCAAAAAGGAACTGGCCATCCTCACTTATCCATGAAGAAGCAAGCTGTTCCTTTTAGGGCCCTTCAATCCGAGCTAGCAAGTATCCTCCTACGCACAGCTGCTCAACCAACCACGAAGCGTCTTCCACGCTGAACGTGAATACTCTGTCTTCGATGCCCAAAATCGGTACGAATAGCTCGTCGTTCACCCCTATGAAAAGCTGAAAATAGCTTTGCGAATCTGGATAGCGAAACGATCCAGATGCTCCAAAGAACATTCCGTCCAAGTCGTACCCGTGGTTGCATAACCAATCCTGCTGTGTGGACTGAGTACGAGACAGAATCAGTTGGTGAAATAGCTTTCCAAAATCTAATTTCTGCGGATTAGGGATACCAGTGAGGATTGCGTTTCGTTGATAGAGCGTTTTGACCAGGGTCGACAGCCCATCAGCTAGCTCCCCGCATTGCTGAGCAGTGAAGTCATATTCAGACCCGTCTAGGACGAGGCTTATGTAGCTATTTGCGAGTTCAACAGATGCCTCGAACCACCTAGCTTCCTCACCCTCACCCTCACCCTCACCCTCATCGTCATCGTCATCGTCATCGTCATCGTCATCGTCATGAGATAGAAATGCGCGCTCGGCCCTGAATCTAATAATTTCTGCAGAATCATGCTCTTTCAACATTGCCCACTCAGCCCTTTTCCGTGAAATACAAACTTAAACGGATTTTTTCGAGCAAAACTTTAGCGCTGCGCAAAATTACTTTTCAGTCAGATGTCTTTTTAATCCCACCACTCAAGTTTCGAATTTCGCCTCCGTTTAAATAGTCATGCGACATATTTTCTGAGGACTATCGAGACCATGAGTACAAAACTGCCGCCGAACAGATTCTTCACGTTCAAGGATGGTTCGCCCGAGGGGGAGTTGGACGAAGTTAGGCTCGCCATCTTCACTCGGCCCGGCATTGCCGAGGGTGAAGTCATAGGCGATGACAACAGCTACGCAGTTCTCCTGGATACAGAATCCAATGGCGTAATTTCTATCAAAATCGATGAGTCGCGCTTTAGGTTCACGCCTCAGCAGGCGGCTGCGCTAGCCTCAGCACTCACTGAATTATCGAGAGCTGAAGGATGACTTTCCGCCTTCGCTTTGGAGAAGCGGCGATGTGAAACAGAAGCTCTTCATCATGGATGGGGGAGCTTTCGAAAAAATATTCCGATCGGGCTCAAGGTTTCTCAAAACGAACCGTTTTTCATATCTATGACATCTCGAGAAACCGGTTTTGAACCTACCAACGATCGCATTTACACGCTCCCTGAAAGGCGCCGTTCCGTTTGCCGAGACCATCCAGGGTCGTCGTCAACGCAGGGCGTGGGAGCGTTTAGTTAGCTACATGGACTCATCAGATTCCCTTTCGGACTTTGACAGGGCTGCTGCCTTCGCTGAGGGCTATGCGCAAGCGCTCGTCGACGGTGAGCAGATCGAAATCTCAACAGAGCGTGACTTACTGATCATCTCAATCGTTGATGAGTGGCGGCGTCATTTCAACCGTACCAATGGTTCGTCCACTTTCAGCACTCCCCTCCTCCAAGGACATTCATGACTTCCAAGTTTCAGCGCTACGCGGACGACGAAATTTCAGATCCAAGCCTCCGAATGCCTCGTCAAATTTTGGCAACCAGCACCAACCAGTATCCGATTGACATCTTGGTTTCTCGCTGGGAAAAACACTTGGTCGAGCCATCTGTTGCTCACGAGAAGTACCCTTGGGCTGCGGGCTTCGTAATGGGCATTCCAGTTCCGTCTTGGCATCGCCCAGTAGTCTGGAATCTGGGGCAAAAGGCTCGGTTCATCGTTTCTGTGTGGTCTGGAGGTGATCTTGGAAGCTATCTCACTAATGAGTGGTGTGATTCGGGTGCGGGGCGAGCAATGGCTGAGAGCTGCGATATTTTGATCGATGGCTTGCAGCGGTTGCATAGCCTTGAAGAGTACCTTCTTGATCGCTTGGCAGTCCCAGATGCTCAGGGGCAACCAAGGGTTTGGTCTGAGATTGGCAATGGCGAACGGAAGCGTTTCTTGTCGACAGTCTTCATGCATGCGCATGTATCGTCTGATGACGAATTGTTGTTGCGAAAGACTTATGATCTTTACGCCATGGGTGTAGCTCCTCGTACGAACGAACAGCGTGCGGTTCGATAACCTAGATTTTATTTTCCGGGCATGCCCCTCTGGGGATGGCTGTCGTAAACCAAGTCTCGTCTATCGACGGGTCTTGGCCCTGCGGGCTTCCATCCTCATGCCTTCGACCTTCCTGGTCTGCGCGCTCCGCTTACATAATGACCAAGGTCACCACCTAGCTTGGACATTTCTTTCAGCTGCCACATACTAGCCTCATCCACTAAGGAACGAGGCTCAGCGAATGGCGTGGTCATTTTGGAAAGACAAACGTCCTGAATGGGTTCAGGCAGAGGAGCGAGCCTTCATCAAGGCAGCCAATGGTTTGAAAACTCTGCAGACAACTCCTCGCGGTGGGGTGAGGATTGACCCTGAGGAACTCAGAGATCAGATCCTGGCGGCAAGAGAACTGTATAAAGATCTGGTGAAGAAATAGCGGTGCGTACCCGCTGCCTGAGGATGACTCGGCGATATACGCTGAGCAAAGACTGCGAGAGTCTAGAGAGGTGGTGCGGGAACCCCTACCTTGTCTGGTGAGCGAAACCACTCCAATCAACAAACCGTGATTGTCTCCACATGGCTAAAATGTCTCATAAAGCGCAACCCCGCTCAAAAAGACTGGCTGATTAGGAACGTGTTTATGACGCTCAAAATTGCTTTTGCTGCTGTGCTAAAAGCGATGCGCGCGGCCAAAGGATTGACCCAGAGAAATCTCGCGGAAGTCAGCAGTCGAACATACGTTTCGAAATTAGAGCGCGCCCAGTCAAGTCCCACGCTGGAGATGATCATGGCTTTGAGCGGCCCGCTCAGAGTGAGTCCCATGACCCTGGTCGCCATTACTCTTTGCGCTGAGTCGGGAGAGTCCGTTGACGCTTTGCTGCGTCGCACCCAAGAGGAACTGGCGAGCCTAGGCCATGAGGGAGTTCTCAAAAACTTGGCGATTTCGTCGTGTGATGAGTTGCCAGCGCGACATATCTCTCCAAAGCCCGCAAGGCATCGCTCAGTGACGAAGTCCCAGCAAGCCGAATTCTATTTCGCTGAATAAACGCTTTTCATTGCCACGTAAGCAGACGGCTGACACGTCTGCGGTTGTGGCAAGCCTTTAAGGATCCAAGAGGTCGAGTGATGCGTAATTTCGATCTTGACCTGAGTAGGGTTACCTATGAGCACTTCATCACCGGCAAGGCAGCCATAAATTTCCCGAGGCCTCACGCCACTTCGGGCGGATGGCACTACCTAGCATATTGGAACAGCAAGGTCGGAGAAGCGAAAGTGTCGCTTGCTGGTATCCACTACCCCGACACGAGATTTTGCTTTGGTGACACGGGCATCTTGAACGCCACCGATGAACTTGAGCGGAGGGGGTGGAAGAGCGATCACCAAATCTATATGGCCGATCACTTACGCGCGACCGGAGATATGGTTCTCAAGTGGGTGCTCGGACGCTCAGACTTTTGCAACGTCGAGCTGTCAGAGTGGTTTCCGGACGATCATGATTTAGATGCCATGGTCGTAATGCTCAGAGGAGCCATCAACAAGCTGGAAAACGTTCAAGGTGATCGTCTTAGTCGATGGCTTGGTTCGCAGCTCCAGTAGGATAGTAGGAGCATTGTCTATTTGCTTACGAACAAAATATCCCCCTGCACTCCTCCGCCCATTAGCTCACCAGGTCACCATGATCAACACACAAATGCAGCAGATTCTTCCCCAGGTGATCAAGGTTGTGGAGCGGGCAGGTACTTTACTGGCGGAGGAATGTGTCCGTCCGGAAGGCCGTAGGGGCTACGGTGATAAAGCTGAAATCGACGTCGAAATTGAGGTGTTTCTCCGTGAGGAGTTGCTGAAAATTTTGCTATGCGATTGGTGGGGTGAAGAGACCGGCCACATACTTTTCGGCAACTCCTTCTGCTGGGTTGTTGACCCCAACGACGGCACCAGTGATTTCCTCAAAGGCCTAGATGGATCGGCCATCTCAGTAGGATTGCTTCACAACAATCATCCCGTTTTGGGCGTAGTACATGCACCTTTCACACCAACCGAGAATTCAGACTGCATCAGTTGGGCGCAAGGCATGGATCACCTGGCTAGAAATGGAAACCCCGTATATGTAGACCTCTCAAAGCAGGAGCTTACGGATGGAAGCTTGGTGATGGTGAGCGCTGCAGCCCGCAACAAGCCGCAGACCAACCGCGAGCTCTGTGCGCCGGCAGGTTTTTATCCCATGCCATCGATTGCGTACAGACTGGCTAAGGTCGCTGCTGGGGATGGAGTTTGCGGACTGTCTCTATATCCGGTGTCAGCCCATGACGTAGTCGCGGGGCACGCATTGCTGATTGGTGCCAAAGGCGTTTTGGTCGACGAATCCGGAAACCCTATTCAGTATCGTACTGAGGTGGAAATGTTGAGGGTTTGCCAACAATGCTTTGGCGGAGCAACCAATGCTTGTTCTGAACTCGTGAGTCGCGACTGGGCCAAAGTTTTTGAGACGTCGGCGAACTAGGGCGCTCTGTAAAGCCGGAGGGATCATTACCTACGCATTGGAGACGGCATGTTGCCAGTTTTTTCAAAAAAATTCGGTGTCTTTTGGAATCAAAAAGTAGCCGCGACTGACGTCGCAAAGGTGCGACCAGCATACACAACACTGGCTTCGCCGCCCTCCATCATGCCAGCACGCGATGCTAGCCGAACCATAGCCTGACAGCAGCGCTGAGTTACCTTACTGCCAAGTAGACGCTTACCCCATCGCTCATTGATGGAATCCAGCACGCTCATGGGCTTTTCAGGAGTGACCGGTTGTGAGATGGAAAAAAGGTCATCCGTGTACTCACCTTTTGGGCAAAGACTGAGCAGGTATACCTCTACATTGCTGTACTTGAACCCTGGTCGGAACACTCGGTCATCAACGATGACTATCGTCAACCTATAAAGGATCTGCCCATGTCCCTACCCCTTGTAGCGCAGAGCGTTGGCTACAAGTGCGAAGGCTGGCAAGGATTGCCTCCGGCTCGGGTAGTAAAGGTGATATCCCGGAAAAGTCGGCGACCAGTCCTCAAGAACACGGATCAACCGGCCATCCTGGACATAGGCCTGGACAACATCCTCCGGCGCATAAGCCAGCCCGTATCCTTCCAGAGCGGCGGCCATTGTCTGGGGTGAGGTGTTAAAGATCATCTGCCCAGACACCTGAACATGCAGTGCCTTACCCGCCTTGGAAAACTCCCAGGCATACAGGCCACCATGAGTGGGCAAACGCAGGTTCGCGCAGTTATGGGTGGTCAGATCCTGGGGAACTTGTGGCTTTTCACGATGGGCAAAGTAACTCGGCGCGCCCACCACAGCCATGCGAAAGTCAGGGGAAATTCTGACTGCGATCATGTCTTTTGCCACCTGATCGCCTATCCGCACTCCCGCGTCATAACGTTCAGCGACGATATCGATCAACCCGTAGCCGATATTGATCTCCAGGGTGAGGTCGGGATATTCCGGCAGCAACCTGGAGAGTTTCGGCCAGAGAATGGTGGATGCGGGATGGTCGTGGGACGTTATCCGAATAGTCCCTGATGGCTTGTCGCGCAACTCTCCCAACGCGGCGACTTCAGCTTCTATTCCCTCGTAGTAAGGCACAAGGCTGGCGAGCAAACGCTCGCCGGCTTCGGTCGGCGACGCCCCGCGTGTGGTGCGGGTCAACAAGCGGATTCCGAGACGCTCTTCAAGACTACGGATGCTATGGCTGATAGCGGATTGGGACACACCCAGATGGGCCGCGGCTCTGGTGAAACTGCGCTCGCGCGCAACGGTGATGAACACCGCTAGGCTGTTGAAATCGCTCTGCGCCATGATGAATTTATCTCATACCGGTTATCGCAGTATGCCACTTCTTGAATGGATCAGATCTTTTTAAAGTAGCTGCATCCCCAATAACCAAACAGTTTGTGGGTTGGTTTCCAATACCCTCAAAGGAGATGGATGATGCAAAAGCGCAAAATCGGCAGCAACGGCCTCGAAGTTTCAGCCATTGGCTTGGGCTGCATGGGTCTGACATTTGGCTATGGCCCCGCCACTGACAAAGCGGACGCAATCAAACTCATCAGGGCGGCCTTTGAGCGTGGTGTCACCCTCTTCGATTCGGCAGAAGCCTATGGGCAAGTCAACGAAGAAATGGTGGGTGAAGCCGTTCAACCATTTCGCGAGCAGATTGTCATCGCGACAAAATTCGGTTTTAAGGACGGCAATCCCGCCGCTGGGCTGGACAGTCGACCTGAGCGCATCCGTCAGGTGGCGGAAGAATCACTCAAGCGCCTGAAGACCGACTGCATTGACCTGTTTTACCAACATCGCGTCGATCCCAATGTCCCTATGGAAGATGTTGCCGGGGCCGTGCGCGACCTCATCACCGAGGGCAAGGTCAAATACTTTGGCATGTGTGAAGCTGGCGTAGACGCTATCCGTCGTGCCCATGCAGTGCAGCCGCTGTCGGCACTTCAAAGTGAGTATTCGATGTTCACCCGTGAGCCTGAACTGGAAATAATTCCAACTCTCGAAGCGCTCGGGATTGGTTTCATTCCCTTCAGCCCGTTGGGCAAAGGGTTCCTGACCGGGAAAATAGATGCCGGTACGACGTTCTCTAGCGGTGATGTACGGAATAATCTGCCTCGATTTGCTGATGGTGCCCGCGAGGCCAACCACCATCTCGTCGCCCTGATCGGTGAAATCGCCCAGCGCAAGCAAGCAACCCCGGCCCAGATTGCATTGGCCTGGCTGCTGGCACAAAAGCCGTGGATTGCGCCTATCCCCGGCACCACCAAGCTGCATCGCCTTGAAGAAAACGTAGGCGGAGCAACCGTGCAATTGACCGCAGAAGACCTTCGTGAACTCGGTGAGGTTCTGGCCAAGGTGCCTGTACAAGGTGACCGTTACAACGCGCAGATGATGAAAACCATCAACCGCTAAGCGTTCTTCAGCGCCTGACGGTGTTTCTTCAGGGGCACCGTCACGCGCTCATTTCCCACTATTCACCTGCACGAGCGATCAATCACTATGAAGTCAGACGAAGCGAACTTCGCCGTACCGGCATTTGCGCGCTACACCCGGGACGTGCTTTTGGAAGAGATATGGCAGCGTCCGCAATTGCTGCCCCGGGATCGCAGCATCGTGACCGTTGCCGCCTTGATTGCGCGGCATCAGCCAGCCGAAATGGCTCGCCAATTCGATTTGGCGTTGAACCATGGTGTTACGCCCACCGAACTGAGTGAAGTCATCACTCATTTGGCATTCTATTCAGGCTGGGGCAATGCCACATTGGCGGCATCCATCGCCAAAGACGTATTTGAGGCCCGCGATATCGCGCCAACCGCATTGGCGGATGTACAGGACAACCTGCTCCCAGTTGACGACGCCTTTGAGCAGATGCGCGTGGCAGCGGTAGAACAGATGATCGGGCCTGCATTCGACGCGCTCGCAGGCTATACAACTTCGGTATTGTTCCATGACCTGTGGCTGCGCCCGGCACTAACACCCCGTGACCGCAGTCTGGTCACGGTCGCCGCCCTGGTTGCAGTGGGGCAAGCCGCTCAAATCCCTTTCCATGTGAACAAAGCCATGGATAACGGCCTGACCCAAATTCAGGCCGCTGAAATCATTACGCATCTAGCCTTCTATGCCGGCTGGCCGAATGCAATGTCGGCGGCAGCCATCGCCAAAGGAATTTTCGAACAGCGCGCCGAGTAAACCGCTTGGCAAATCTGGCGCTGTACATCGAATGATCGGCCGTGAATCAGTCATTTCGCGCGAGCGAAGATTTCAATACATCCAGGGTAAGAACATGCAAAGCACCAAATCCGAAGAGCGGCACATCATCTGCGAGCTTCGCTGCGATGATTGCAACACCGAGCGGGTTAAAGCCTTGATTTTGCAATTTGTTGAGCCGGCAAGAGCGGAACCCGGTTGCCTGTATTACGACCTCTATCAGAGTTTAGAGGCACCCAATACGTTTTACATTATCGATGGCTGGACAAACCAGCAGGCGGTCGAAGACCACGCTGGCAACCAACATGTCGCCAGTGTTATGGATGAACTACGTCCACTGCTCACTTTCGGCCCCGTCATTACGCTCAATGCACGGGTAAGCGACTGAGGTCAATCGACTGATCAACAATCAGGGGCCTGCTACACAGCCTTATGAGGGTCATTCACCCATTCATATTTTCAATACTCGGTCACTGAAATTTTCTCGACGAATTACTGAATTGAACTCACAAGGCCGCGCGTTTTTGAAGGACTAATCATCAAGCGCCTCTCACCGTAGAGTGAAATCACACCATTGTAGGAAAATGAAAATGACAGATGTAACTGTAGTAATCGGTGCTGGTTCAATTGGCCAAGCCATCGCTCGGCGCGTGAGCGCTGGCAAACATGTATTGCTTGCCGATCTGCGGCAAGAAACGGCTGATGCAGCCGCGAAAGTTTTGAGCGATGCAGGTTTTGAAGTCACCACGTCCAAGGTTGATATCTCGTCCCGCGAGTCTGTCCAGGCACTCGTCGCCCTTGCTGCAAGCATTGGTGACATTACCGGAGTCATCCACGCAGCAGGTATTTCTCCATCTCAGGCTGCACCTGCCACCATTCTCCTGGTCGACCTGTATGGCACCGCTTTAGTGCTGGAGCTGTTTGGAGATGTAATCACAAAAGGTGGTTCGGCAATCGTCATCGCCTCGCAGTCAGGTCACCGCTTGCCGGCGCTCACCACCGAACAGAACAAAGCCTTGGCGTTAACCCCGACTGAAGATCTTCTTGCTTTACCGATGCTACAGCCCGAGCTAGTAACCGATCCCCTGAACGCCTATCAGATATCCAAACGTGGCAACTCTCTGCGTGTGGCTGCGCAAGCCGTTCGATGGGGAAAGCGTGGGGCGCGTGTTAACACGATTAGCCCTGGCATTATCTTCACTCCTTTGGCCCGGGATGAACTCAATGGCCCGCGTGGGGATGGGTACCGCCGCATGATCGAATCGTCCGCAGCCAAGCGCGGAGGTACGCCCGATGAAGTGGGTGCGGTCGCTGCTCTGCTTATGGGCCCTGAAGGGACGTTCATCACCGGCAGCGACATCCTTATGGACGGCGGAGTTACCGCTCAATACTTGTATGGCGATGACCAGTAGCGCCACAGGCCAGCAGGAGTGGTTTTATTCTTGCTGGCGTGCCCACTCGCGCACCGCTTCCGCGAACATCCGCAAGGCCATAGGCGGGTGCCGATTAGCTGGGTAGTAGAGACATGCGCCGGCATAGTAAGGGCCCCAGTCAGGCAGCAGATGGACTAGGCGCCCGGCCTGCAAATGTTCCTCGGCCTGATGCTCAGGTACCCACGCAATACCAATGCCCGCCAAAGCAGACTCTATCATCAGGTTGATGTTATCCATGGTCATGGGCCCGTCGACATCGATGCTGGCTGATCTGCCCAGATGATCGAGATCCCAACGAAACAGCGTGCCGCTGGCAAAGCGAAACCGGATGCATCGATGAGCCTTGAGGTCGTGTGGTGCCATAGGCGCCGGATGCCGACTCAGGTACTCAGGCGAAGCCACTGCAGCAAATCGCACATCGGGGCCGAAGCGCACCGCGATCATGTCGCGCGGAACATCGTCAAACAGCCGAATGCCCGCATCGAACCCATCGGCGACGATATCGACCAAGCGGCTTTCAGCCACACACTCGATATGGATCTGCGGATTGTCCTGGAGAAATTGGGGCATGACGTGGCGGATCAAAAGTTTGAATGATGATTCGGATGCACTCAGTCGTATCAGGCCTGAAGGGGTATTGCGCTCTGACGTGACGTCGTTGACCGCACATTCGAGTTCGCCCAACAGTGGCTGCACTCGCAAGAAAAGTTGCTCCCCCGCCTCGGTCAAGGCGACTGAGCGGGTTGTCCGATTGAACAAGCGAAGTTCAAGGCGCGATTCTAGCCCGCGCATTGAATGGCTCAGTGCCGAGGCCGAAACACCCAGCATCCTGGCAGCGCCGCTGAAACTGCGTTGTTCAGCGATGGCTACAAATGCGGTCAATTCAGGAAGGCCAGCACGAATCATTAGTGAATTCTCCTCAACTCCCCATGAAGCGGTGCGCCAATTGTTGAATTAGGCACAGGAATTTAAAGTGTACCTGTCAGCCACAACTTTGCGAAGGAGACGAAACATGCAGAAACGTCAGCTAGGCAAAAGCGGTTTGGAAGTGTCCTCCATTGGCTTGGGCTGCATGGGCCTGAGCTTCGCGTATGGCCCCGCCTTGGAGCGTAACGCAGCAATTTCTCTGATCCGTAATGCTTTCGACAAGGGCGTCAACTTCTTCGACAGTGCAGAGGCTTATGGGCCTTACACCAACGAGGAACTGTTAGGCGAAGCATTGGCCCCGATCCGGGATCAAGTCGTCATCGCGACCAAGTTTGGCTTCAAAAATGGAGTTCCTGGTGAAGGTCTCGATAGTCGCCCCGACACCATAAAAGCGGTCGTCGAGGCCTCGCTGAAGCGGCTCAAAACTGACCGCATCGAGCTACTCTACCAACACCGCATTGATCCTCAGATTCCGATTGAAGACGCTGTGGGTGCCGTGAAGCTACTGGTCGAGGAAGGCAAAGTTCTGCACTTCGGGATGTCAGAAGCGGGGCCACATGCAATCCGCCGCGCGCACGCCGTGCTTCCTGTTGCCGCCCTACAAAGTGAGTATTCGTTATGGTGGCGCGAGCCTGAAGAGCAGATCTTGCCGGTACTGGAAGAACTCGGAATCGGCTTCGTTCCATTCAGCCCGCTGGGCAAAGGCTTCCTGACCGGAGCCATCGATGCCGACACCAAATTCGCGGACGACGACTTCCGCAATGTGGTTCCGCGCTTCACCGAAGAAAACCGCAAGGCCAATGCGAAATTGGTCGAGGTGCTCGGTCAGATCGCCGACGGTAAAGGCGCAACACGAGCGCAGGTTGCCTTGGCTTGGCTGTTGGCGCAAAAGCCTTGGGTCGTACCTATTCCAGGTACCACCAAGTTGAATCGACTGGAAGAGAACATCGGTGCAGCCGACCTCCTCCTGAACAAGGCCGATCTTGTTTCCATCGCTACGGCACTTGAGCAGATCAAGGTCGTGGGTGATCGCTACCCTGCTCATTTGCAGAAGAACGTTAACCGCTAACTTCCACCGCCCTGGCCAACCGCGGCGCCCGTAGATGGGCGTCGGTGGTCTTGTTTTATTCAACCCGATTTCAAGAGTATCGCTGACCATGCCACCGACAGAACGCCACATGGAGACAACTCAGCCGTCCGACAAACAAAGCCTATGGATTCTGGCGACCCTCAGTGCCTTGATGGCCTTTGCTTCCATCTCAACCGATCTCTACCTGCCTGCCATGCCCGCCATGGCTAAGTCGCTGCACGCTAACGCGGGCCAGCTTGAGCTTACGATTTCCGGCTACCTGATCGGCTTTAGCCTAGGCCAGTTATTATGGGGGCCGGTCGGCGACCGATACGGACGGCGGATGCCAGTCGCGTTGGGGTTGCTGCTGTTTATCGCGGGTTCCGCCGGCTGCGCTCTATCGACGACGGCGCCAATGATGATTGGCTGGCGTGCGGTACAGGCGGTAGGCGCATGTGCCAGTGTCGTGCTGGCCCGTGCAATGATCCGCGATCTTTATGAAGGGCACCGGGCTGCACAAATGCTGTCGACCCTGATGACGGTCATGGCCGTGGCCCCGCTACTGGGCCCGAGCATTGGCGGGGTAATTCTCAAATTAGGCTCATGGCATTTGATTTTCTGGGCGTTGGCGGTATTTGGCGTGGCCACACTTGTTGCCCTGTATACGCTTCCGGAAACCCTTCCTGTCGAACGCCGCAATCACGCCCCGCTCAGTGGTGCCTTTTACCGATACGGCAAACTGCTGACCGATCGCCGCGTCCTGGGTTATGCCTCGGCAGGTGGATTCTTCTATGGGGGAATGTATGCCTACATCGCGGGAACGCCTTTCGCTTACATAGACTATTACCACCTATCCCCGCAGACCTACGGGATCCTGTTCGGTGTGGGCATCGTGGGGATCATGCTCGCTAATCAGCTCAACGCCAGGCTCGTCAGGCAAGTAGGTACTGATCAGCTGATGCGATTGGGAGCGCTGATGGCTGCCTTGTCGAGCCTCTGGCTGGTGATCGACGTATGGAGTGGTATTGGCGGGCTGACGGGATTGGTCGCGCCGCTGTTCGTGTTCGTCGCAGCAGCGGGCTTAATCGTCGCCAACTCGATCGTCGGTGCGCTGGACAGTTTCCCCCATATGGCTGGAGCGGTTTCTGCACTGATTGGGGCGTTGCAGTACGGAACAGGGATACTCGGGTCGGGCTTGGTCGGCGTACTGGCAGACGGTACCCCGAAGCCAATGGCGACAGTGATCGCAGTATTCGGAGCGGCCAGTATGGTGTGTGCGTTCTGGGTGGTTAAATCTAAACCTGGAAAGGACATCGAAATCCAAGGTGATCAGACTGCTACGGAGCGTTAAAAACAGGACAGGGCAGCCACTACGCTGCTTGCCCTGTCCTAGCCTTCTCTCGTTTCAGCTCACTTTGCGCCCTTCAACCGGGTAGCCCGGATCGGTGAAACCGTGGGTCGATGCATGCCCTGGCACAACCAGGCTGTCGACCAGTTTCTCGTCATCTGGCCCCAACTCCAGCCCTAAAGCTTCTATGTAGCTGTCCCAATGAGCTTCGGTGCGCGGGCCCGCGATCGCCGCGCTGATCAACTGATTTTTCAGTACCCATGCGATGGCAAAGGCAACTGAAGTGGTGCCGCGATCGGTCGCATGCTGGGCGATGGTCTGCGCGAGCTTCAAAGACTCGGGACGCCATTCTGTCTGCTGGATACGCTTGTCACCGCGCCCGGCTCTTGTATCAGCCGGTGGTGGCGCATCCACTGGGTACTTACCGCTGAGAACGCCACGGGCGAGCGGGCTGTAAGGGACAACCCCAATGCCGTAATTGCCTGCGACAGGCAGTTGCTCTACCTCGGCGATGCGATTGACGATGTTGTACAAAGGTTGGCTGACGGTTGGCCGCTGGATCCCCAACGCATCGGCAATGCGCACCATCTCGGCGATTTTCCAACCGTGGAAATTGGAAACCCCGTAATAGCGGATCTTGCCTTGGCGAATCAGGTCGTCGATTGCGCGCAGGCCTTCTTCCATCGGCGCATCACTCAAAGTGCGATGGAAATACAGGATGTCGATATAGTCGGTGCCCAGGCGCTTCAGGCTGGCTTCGACATTCTGCATAATCCACTTGCGCGACTGCCCTTGTTGATTCGGGCCTGCATCGGCCGACGACGGATAGCCGAACTTGGTCGCCACGACCCAGTTGTCACGCTGAGCCGCAATGGAGCGGCCCACCACCTCTTCGGAACGTCCAGCGTGATAAGCATCAGCAGTGTCGATGAAATTGATGCCTGCGGCACCCGCCTTGTCGATGATGCGCTTACTGGTAGCTTCATCGGTCTCGCCGCCGAACATCATCGCACCCAGGCACAAAGGCGATACTTTCAGGGCGCTGCGGCCCAGATAACGGTAATTCATCATTAACCCTCAAAGGCGTTTAAAAGATGAATTGATCCTAGACCCATTTGTATTGGTGATTAAGGTGCAAAAAAGGGATACGGCCATGAGACTAACTCATGAATGATTTACGCCTTGTAGCGCAGTGCATCCACTACAAGAGCAAGTGCCCGTGAAGACTGCCGCCGGCTCGGGTAGTAGATGTGCAAGCCCGGGAAGGTCGGAAACCACTTCTCCAGCACCCAACAAAGGCGGCCGGCCGCAACGTACTCTTTAACCAGATCCTCAGGCAGATAAGCCACACCGCACCCGTCCAGCGCAGCCGCGAGCATCGGGTATGTGCCATTAAAGGTCAGTTGCCCTTGCACCCGAAGCTGTAACTCGCGGTCACCGTTAGCCAGTTCCCATGGGTAGCAACCCCCATGAGTGGGGAGCCTTAGGTTGATGCAGTTGTGAGCTGCCAGATCTTCCGGTAACTGCGGTGCTAAATGCACTTTCAGATACGCCGGCGAGGCGACCATCGCCATGCGTAAGTCGGGGCCGATTCGAACGGCAATCATGTCCTGGGCAACCTGGTTCCCCAGGCGCACGCCAATGTCATAACGCTCTGCAACGATATCGGTCAGCCCGTAGTCGGTCATGATTTCAATCTTGATATCTGGATAGCGCGGCATGAAATCCGCCAGACGCGGCCACAGCACCGCGTTGGCGGCATAGTCCGTGGCCGAGATACGAAGCGTGCCGCGAGGCGAATCCCGCAGCTCGACCACTTCGGCAAGGTCGGCCTCGATCTCATCGAAGCGCGGGGCCAGCTTATTGAACAGTTGCTCTCCGGCTTCAGTGGGCGCCACACTTCTGGTGGTTCGCGTCAGCAAACGCACGCCAAGTCGGGCTTCCAGCGCGCGGATGGTATGACTCAGAGCCGACTGTGAAACGCCGAGCTGAGCGGCTGCGCGTGTGAAGCTGCGCTCCCGCGCGACAGCCACAAATGCCAAAAGGTCGCCGTATCCTTCGCGCGCCATTCATGAACCTCATTCATATAGTGATCGTTGTTGAGCATATCTCAGAGCAACGTCCATTGATGAGCTGAACTCATGACGCCATGCAGGTTATGCCTCTTAATCAATGGATTTCAGTTGCCTACCATGGGTTGGTCTATTCATTCGTTTCAAATGTTCGAGGTATGCAATGAAGACCATCGGTTACGCCGCACAAACCCCACAAAGCCCTCTCGCCCCCCTACGGTTCAATCGCCGCGAACTGCGCCCCAACGACGTTGCCATGGAAGTGCTCTACTGCGGCGTCTGCCACTCCGACCTCCATACCGCGCGTAACGATTGGGGCTGGACGGTCTACCCTGCCATGCCCGGACACGAGATTGTTGGCCGCGTCACCGCCATCGGAAATGAAGTGAGCCGCTACAAAGTCGGTGACGCTGTGGCCGTCGGCTGCATGGTCGATGCGTGCATGACCTGCGACCAATGCCGCAAAGGCGAAGAACAACTGTGCCGCGAGGGGAATACCAACACCTACAACGGCAAGGATCGTTTGAGCGGTGAGAACACCTTCGGCGGTTACTCCAAGCACCTGGTGGTACGTGAAGAATTTGTGCTGCGCGTCCCTGAAAGTCTTGACCTGTCAAAGGTCGCCCCGCTGCTGTGTGCGGGTATCACCACTTACTCCCCGTTACGTACCTGGAACGTCGTTCCCGGCAGTCGTGTTGGCGTAATCGGTCTCGGCGGCCTGGGCCATATGGCCGTCAAGCTGGCAGTGGGAATGGGGGCCGAGGTGACGGTTATCAGCCGCACGCGGGACAAGGAAGCCGATGCCCTGGCCTTGGGTGCCACACGCCTTCTGCCATCGAGCGACAGCGCTGCCATGGTCGCTGCGGCTTCAAGTTTCGATCTGATCATCGATACGGTGCCAGTCAAGCATCAGCTCGATGGTTATGTATCGCTGCTCGATGTCGATGCGACCCTGGTGATGGTTGGCCAAGTCGGGCCGATGGAAGAGCAGAACACCGTGCCGATGATACTCGGCCGGCGCCGCATTGCTGGCTCGCCCATCGGCGGCATTCAAGAAACCCAGGAAATGCTCGACCTGTGCGCCGAGAAGAACATCCTGCCTGAGTGCGAAATGATCCGTATGGATCAGATCAACGAAGCCTTTGACCGGATGGAGCGCGCCGACGTGCGCTATCGCTTTGTCATCGATATGGGTTCGTTGCCAGCGCCTGCGCCAACCTGATCGCCAGCCGTACCCTCAGGTTCGCGGGCAACGGATCCAGGCCCGCGAGCATTTCGACACTCCAATAGGAACGTTCGATGAAACTGCTCACCGCTACGACCTTCGCCACCCTCCTCTTCGCCACCGCCGTGGACGCTGATCAAGCTCAGCCGCGTCCCGATCCGAAGCCGTCACCCGACCTACTGGAAGTCACCCCGCAGCTATACAAATACACCACCGAGCTGCTGTTCGGCGAAGTGTGGAAACGTGCAGAGCTGTTACCGCGAGATCGCAGCCTGATTACCTTGTCTGCCCTGATCGCCAGCGGCCAGATCCCGCAACTCACAGGGCACATCAAACTGGGGCTCGACAATGGCCTCAAGCCAAGTGAGATCAGCGCATTGATTACCCACTTGGCGTTCTACTCTGGCTGGCCTAACGCGATGTCTGCAGCCGGCGTCGCCAAGCAGATATTCAGCGAGCGACATATTCCAGCCGATCAGATTTCGCCACCAGTGGGCGCTCCCCTGACACTTGATCCAGAGAGTGAAGTAAAACGCCGTGCCGCAGTCGAGGCTGGTGTTGGAGGCGTGGCGCCGGAGCTGGCTCGATACACCAATGACGTGTTGTTCGGTGACCTTTGGCGGCAAAGCAATCTCAACGCCCGAGACCGCAGCCTGGTCACTGTCGCCGCTCTTATTGCCCAGGGCCAAGCGGCACAGCTCCCGTTCCACCTCAACCGAGCCATGGACAACGGCCTGAGCCAAGCCCAAGCCGCCGAGGTGGTGACGCATTTGGCGTTCTACGTTGGCTGGCCGAAGGCGATGTCGGCGGTGCCGGTGCTCAAGGACGTATTCGCTTCACGCAAGCAAGTCTGATACTCAAAGCTAGAGCGCGTGACGCTGTATACCGTTGGACACCCGCAGGATATCGGCCATCACCGCCATGGCGATTTCTGCAGGGGTCTTGCTGCCCAAGCGCAGGCCGATGGGTGCATGGATCCTTTGCAGGCTCGCGTCATCGAGCCCACCAATCCGCGCCAGGCGTTCAAAACGCTTACTGCTTGTGCGCTGCGAACCCATCGCGCCAATGTAGAACGCCTGAGTACGTACCGCTTCAAGCAGTGTGAGGTCGTCCAGGCGCGGATCATGCGTCAGAGCTACCACGGCTGTTGACGCATGGCATCCGCCATTGGCGATGTAGACCGCCGGCAGCACCTCATGTACTTCAACCCCCGACAGTGTGAAGCCGGCAATTAGTTCTTCCCGTGGCTCGCACAGAATCACCTCATAGCCCAATGCAATGGCAAAGCTGGCGCAGAACTCCGCGACGGGTGAAAGCCCGGCCAGCAGCAAACGCTGCACCGCGCCAATACGAATTGCCACCTGTTCCACGCCGACTTCGACTCTCGCTACATCCATGCTGCCAGGGTCGATGCGACGGTGCTCGGTGCCCAGCAGCACTTGACGAGTTATCAAGCCCGATCCAGCGAAAGCCGCCTCAACGGCCGCAAGATGCGCGTCGGTATCGCTGGTCGGAGCCAGATATTCCACAAGCACGTCTAGAACGCCACCGCATGGCAACGCCAAGTTGGGTGCCAGACCTCCCTCGCCATAGCGAACCACTTGGTTCACCGGCCTGAAGAATTGACTAGCGACCCGCTCAAGAAAATCATCCTCGACACACCCGCCAGACAGTGAGCCCCGATGCTCGCCAGAACTCAGACAGACCAACATCGCCCCAGGGCCGCGCGGCGCCGAGCCGAAGGTGGCAAGGACAGTGCAAAGCCATACAGGCTGACCCTGTGCGATCCAGGCTCGGGCCTGCTGAATGACCTGAAGATCAAGCTGTTTCATGGCATCGATCCTCAAATAGTCATTAGCTTTTCCTTGGTGATGGGCAAGCTGCGAATGCGTTTTCCAGTTGCGTGGTAGACAGCATTGGCAACCGCTGCTGCAAGGCCGGTAACGCCGATTTCCCCGATCCCTCGGGCACCGAACTCACTGAGGTTGTAATCCGGATAGTCGAGCAAAGTCACGTCGATGTCGGGCAAGTCTCCATGCACGGGCACCACGTATTCGGCATAGTTGTTGTTGACCGGCAAACCGCTGCTGGGGTCATTCTCCGACGCTTCAAACAGCGCCATCCCCACGCCCATGATGATCGCTCCTTCCACCTGATTTCGCGCCGCCAGCGGGTTAACCACCTTGCCCACATCGATGGCACTGACTACCCGTGCTACGCGCAGGCGCGAAATGCCTGGATCCCAACGCACCTCGACAAAGTGCGCGCCGAAGGAACGATAGGAAAAGTCTCCGCCCTTGGCTCCGCTCTGGAAGTGCCCCTCGGCTCGGCCCAATCGCTTGTGACGAAGTACATCGGCAAAACTTGCACGCTGGCCATCCTTAACTAATTGACCACCCTCCACCGTCAAGCTATCTGGCTCACCACCCACCAGTAGCCCACCGTCCATGACAGCGTACTGCCGCAACTTTGCGAGCGCAGCCCGGGTGGCGCCTGCGATGGCCGGCAAGATACTTGCGGTGGCCCACGAACCACCCGCCAACGCGCCCGGCGGAAACGTAGAGCTGCCCAGTTCAACCTCAATACGCTCGAATGGCAGGCCAGTCAGTTGAGCGACAGCCTGCGCCACCACTGTATAGGTACCGGTGCCGATATCCTGCTGACCGCATTGCACTAGGGCGCTGCCATCCGAGCGGATGATCACGCGGGCGTCGGTGGGAACCTGGAAGGCTTCCCAGTTGCAGGCGCCCATGCCATAGCCAATGACCTCATCACCGTCACGCATTGAACCGACCGCTGCGTTGCGTGCGTGCCAGCCAAATCGTTCGGCGGCGGTATCAATCGCTTCGGGGAGATGATTACTCGACCATTCCAGGTTGAGGCTTTCGTCTCGCGTGGCCAGATTCAGCTTGCGAAACACCAGCGGATCAACACCACGCAGCAGCGCCAATTCGTCGATCGCCGACTCCAGAGCAAACAGGCCAGGTGCGGCACCAGGTGCACGCATTGATGTGGGAGTGCCTCGATTAAGCGGACTGTTCTTGTGATTCACCAGCACGTTCGGACAGGAATAAAGGCTACGTGTGACGCCGCCGCATGCTTCGGTGTAGGCATCGGTGGTCGAAGTGCTATTGAATGACTCATGCCGAATAGACACCAACTTGCCGTCCCCATCAGTGGCAAGGCGAATGCGCTGCAAGGTTTCAGGACGATGCCCTGCGGTTGTAAACATCTGCGCCCGGGGCAGCATCAATTGCACCGGACGCTTCACGACCTTGGCGGCGGCGCAGGCTGCTATCGAGTGAGGCCACGGCCACAGTTTGCTGCCAAATCCGGAACCGATGAAGGGTGCATGCACTTCAACGCGGTCTGGAGGCAGGTCGAAGACATTGCCCAGCACGTTGCGGTGATTGACGACTCCCTGCGTGCCCTCGTAGACATACAGCTTGCCGTCGCGCCAATACGCCGTAGTGGCGTGCATCTCCATCGGGCTGTGGGTTTCCACCGGAGTGGTATAGGTCTGATCCAGCCGCGTGGCCGCCGTCTGCCAGGCTGCATCCGGATCGCCTCGGCTGTGCCCGCGCCCTCCCTCGCGCGCACCCTTTTGCCGCAGTGCATCTTTGAGGTTGGTGATGGCCGGACTTTCGGCATATTCCACCTTGACCTGATGCGATGCCGCTCGGGCTTGCTCGAAGGTATCAGCCACAACTAACGCTACAAACTGGCCCGGATAGGCGACCTTGTCATCCTCGAAAGGCAATCGGCGCTCGTCGACCTTGGCGGCGCTGAGAATGTCCTTGAAGGTCATGGCTACATCAGGTGTGCGGTGCAGCGCGGGGAAGTTTCCGTGGTGCAGAACGGCGACCACGCCCGGCATCGCGCGTGCCCGTGTGTCATCGATGGCCACGACCCGGCCATTGGCGATCGTGCTGTAGACGCCGTAGGCATAAGCCATGTCTGGAAAGGGATGGTCTGCTGCATAGCGTGCTGCGCCCGTGACTTTAAGGCGGCCGTCGATACGCTTATACGGGGTGCCGATTATGGACTGGCTCATCAGAGTGCGCTCCTATGCTGTCAGATCGCGAAGGTTGCGAGTCACGACCTGTTGGCCGAGCGGGATCTTGAACGCGTTATGCCCGTAAGCGCGGGCGCCCTGCATGGCGCGCTCCCCCACCTGCGTAAACAGCCCAATATCGGCTTTCTGGCCGACCAGGGCACGCTCGGCTTCGAGGGCTCGCCAAGGCTTGGTGCCCACCCCGCCCAAGGCAATCCGTGCATCAGTAATGCGCTGGCCGTCCATCAAAACAACGACGGCACTCGACGCCAGGGCGAATTGATAGGAGTCCCGGTCACGCAGTTTCAGGTAGCCCGAGCGACTATTCGCCAGCGGTGCATCCAAAGTCACATGAGTGATGAGCTCATGGGGCTGGAGCGCATGTTCGATCCAGGGCGTCTGACCCGGCAACATGTGGAAATCGCCGAAGGGTATCTCGCGTTCCCCATTCGGGCCCTGCACTGTCACCTGCGCACCGATGGCGACCATCGCCACGCACATGTCCGAGGGGTGAGTCGCGATGCATTGCTCGCTGGTACCTAGCACGGCGTGGACGCTGCGGTTGTGACCACCGATAGCCGCACAGCCGGATCCAGGCTGGCGCTTGTTGCAGGGCGATACACCGTCGCGAAAGTAGTTGCAGCGCACTCGCTGCATGACATTACCCCCGGTGCTGGCCTTATTGCGCAGCTGCGTAGAGGCACCGGCCAGAATCGCCTGAGACAACACGGCATAGCGATCGCGGATCAGCGGATGGCTCGCTAGTTCGGTATTGCTAACCAGCGCACCAATGCGCACGCGGCCATCAGCAAGCGGCTCGATTTGCTTGAGAGTGAGGTGATTGATATCCACCAACCGGTCGGGTTGCATGACATCAAGCTTCACCAGATCCAGCAACGTAGTACCGCCTGCCAGATAGAACGGCAGGCCCGGTGCGGCATGGCTACTGATGGCCTGAGCAGGCGATTGCGCGCGGGCATAGTCGAAAGTACGCATCAGACCGCCCCTCCCATCTTCCCGCGTGCCGACTGAATCGCCGCGAGAATGTTCTTGTAGGCACCGCAGCGACAGATATTGCCGCTCATGGCCTCCTTGACGCTGGCATCGTCAGTGCCGATGTTTGGATCATTGAGCAGCGCCACGGCGCTCATGATCTGGCCTGAAGTGCAGTAGCCGCACTGATATGCATCGTGATCCCAGAAGGCTTCCTGTACTGGGTGCAGGTCGTCTCCCTGGGACAAGCCTTCAATGGTAGTGATGCTGTCTCCATCGTGCTGCATGGCGATTGAAAGGCAGGAGTTGATCGCGACACCGTTGACCAATAAGGTGCACGCGCCGCACTGGCCGTGATCGCAACCCTTCTTGGTGCCGGTCAGTTGCAGGCGGTCGCGCAAGACGTCCAGCAATATCGCGTTAGCCGGGACGTTGAGCTTGTGCAACTTCCCATTTACCGTCAGTTGGATGCGTTGCTCACCCGCTTTGGGCGCGCCTTCGTCTTCGATCACTTGTGGCGCCAACTGTGCAGCAACCACACTTTCAGGGATCCAGGTCGACACGGTCGCTGCGGCGATTCCCGAAACGCCAAACTTCAGAAAGTGACGTCGTGAAGGTGTGACGCCGGATAGCACCGCAGCCGGTGAACCTTCGGGCTTGTCTAAATCTTTAGTCTCAGTCATCAAGTTCCACCTTTAACAGTCGCCGCTGCGGTGAACGCGGAGCGCGGTGTGAATCAAAAGGCCTTGGCGTAGTCTTCGTCGGACACTTGCTCTAGCCATTGAACCGCGCTGCCTTCGAGCAACTCGGCGATTGCGACATGGCTCATGCCATTTGTGGGCGTTGCGCCATGCCAGTGTTTGACGCCAGGCGGAATCCACACCGTGTCGCCCGGGCGAATGACATGAATTGCCTGTCCCTCCTGTTGCACTAGGCCGACACCGGAAGTGACTATCAACGTCTGGCCCAACGGATGGGTGTGCCATGCGGTACGAGCACCAGGCTCAAAAGTTACGGTACCTCCGCTGACGCGAGCACCATTTGATCCCTGGAACCGTGAGTCAACTCGGGCCTTCCCTGTGAAGTATTCCGCAGGGCCTGTAGTGGACGGTTGAGAGCCCACCGGGGTGACCGTCACTGATGAGAACTCTTCACCGCGAACACTGAATGCAACAAGCATTAGCGCCACGCCGATCACTTGAAACAAAGTTGCATATTTCAGTCTGTGTGCCCTGAGCGCGGGAAAGCCAACAGCAGACATAGGATGTCCTCGAATTGGGGGAAGCCTAGCGTGGGTGATGCAGCGTTTGAATGTAGCCTTTACGGATACAGGTGATTAGTAGGTAGAATCCACATAACCTCATGAACTGGACTCATCAATGCTTCGGGAAAATGCTAACGACTTGCTTGCCTTTCTCGCGGTAGCCCGGGAGCGCAGCTTCACCAAGGCGGCAGCTAAACTAGGCGTATCGCAATCGGCCCTTAGCCATACTGTCCGGGCGTTGGAAGCTCGATTGGGACTGCGTCTGCTGACCCGCACCACGCGCAGCGTATCGCCCACCGAAGCGGGCGAGCGTCTGATCAAAAGGGTTGGCCCACGATTCGAGGAAATCGAGTACGAATTGGCGCTACTCAGTGATCTGCGAGACACCCCTACCGGGAAGATCCGGATCAACGCCATGGACTATTCATTGGACTTGGTGCTGCGTCCGGCGCTAAAAAGTTTCTTACCGGAGTATCCCGACATCTCAGTGGAGGTTTGCTGCGACTACAGCTTCGTCGATATCGCAGCGCAAGGCTTCGATGCCGGCGTCCGGCTCGGCGAAGACGTCGCCGAGGGCATGATTGCCACTCGAATTGGCCCGGACTTGTGCATGTCGGTTGTAGGGGCGCCCGTTTATTTCGCTACCCGCACGCTGCCGCAGACACCTCGTGATCTCGTACAGCACCAATGCAACAATCTGCGCCTACCCACAAATGGTGGTCTGTACGCCTGGGAATTCGAAAAAGACAACGAGACTCTGAAGGTTCGCGTTTCAGGGCAAATCACGTACAACGGCATTTATCATCTACTGGACGCTGCACTAGACGGCTTTGGTCTGAGTTACGTGCCCACGGACATTGCCGCTCCTTACATTGCAGAGGGACGCTTGATCCACGTGCTTGAGGATTGGAGCCCTCGGTTCCCTGGCTTCCACCTTTATTATCCAAACAGGCGCCAGGTGCCCCCTGCATTCGCTCTTTTGGTGGAGGCTTTGCGTTACCGGGAGTAGTGCATTTATCTACTTCGCTGCAGTGGCCTCTACCTGGGCAATTCGCACCTGGTCACCCGAACTTAATCCGTCAGGCGGATTGGCAATGACCTGGTCGGACTGGCTAACTCCATCGGCGAGTTCAAGGTAAGTGCCGTAGTCGCGAGCCACCGTGACCTTCTTTAGCTGCACTATTCCAGCTCCATCCACCGTCGCCACCTGCACGCCATTCTTACTTACGATCAGTGCACTAGGTGGCAGACTGAGCGTGGTGGGTGTAAGTACCCCTTCAAACTGCACGGTGGCGAACGATCCTGGAAGCAGTTCATTACCCTCGTTTTCAACACTGAGTTGAACGCGCATTGCCCCAGATCCCACATCGACCGCTTGGGCCAACGACTGCACCGTGGCATCGAACGTCTTTCCAGGACGCTCGGGAACGCTGAGCTTGGCGCGACCACCTACTTTTACCCACGCAAGTTGACGCTGAGGGACGCTGACATAAACGCGCAGCCGACTCACATCGGAGACGACGAACAATTCGCTTCCTGCTGTCATACCGACGTTTATCAATGCGCCGACGTCCGTGTTGCGGGCAGTCACTACTCCATCAAATGGCGCCACGATTCGGGTGTAACGCTGCAGCGCCTGCAGCCGGTCTACATTGGCCTGAGCTTCGTTGACCTGAGATCGCTTGGTAGCGAAATCGCCGAGGCGCTCCTCAACTTCTTGAAGCGATACGGCTTCGCTCTCACGCAACTGCTCCCAGCGTTTGGCCGTGGTGCTGGCCAATGCCATTTCACTGCGGGACGTGGCCAACTCTGCGCGGGCCTGGCGCAATTGCTGGTCTAGATCCGGGGCATCGATCTCGGCCAAAAGCTGACCAGCCTTGACCGGCGACCCTATGTCCTTGTCCCAACCCTTAAGGTAGCCACTGACTCGCGCATACAGCGGCGCGCGTGACCAAGCTTCGATACGCCCAGGAAGCTGCAGGGAAGCTGGCGTCACAAGGCTGGGCATAACCAGTGCGACCGTAGCGATCCGTTTACGCTCCGCAATCTGTTCCAACTGACCAGCTTGCGAGTGGCGACTAACAATCCCAACGATGATAATCACGCCGGCAGTCGCTACCGCCCCGAGGATGAACAGAAAGCGGCCGGACGCGCTGAAGTTTGCGGGGGCTTTCAAAGGCATATCAGATTGCTCCAGAAACAAGGTGCTGCTTGGGTTCAGTACGGAAATCGTTGCGGTGAGCCAGGCTGAAAAGCACTGGAACAAATAACAAAGTCGCGACGGTTGCGAACAGCAGACCGCCGATCACTGCGCGGCCCAGTGGGGCGTTCTGCTCCCCCCCCTCGCCCATGCCCAATGCCATGGGCAGCATGCCGAGGATCATTGCCAACGCGGTCATAAGCACTGGTCGTAAGCGTGCGATGCCGGCTTCCAGCGCTGCTGCGGTCGCATCACCCAGCTCCTGCAGGCGTTCGCGAGCGAAACTGATCACCAGCACACTGTTGGCAGTGGCCACGCCCATGCACATGATCGCCCCGGTCAACGCAGGCACAGACAAGGTGGTACCGGTGGCAAAGAGCATCCAGACGATTCCTGCTAGTGCAGCGGACAGTCCGGAAACGATCACCGCCGGGTCGACCCAGGATTGAAAATTGACGACGATCAACAGGTAGATCAGCACGATTGCGCCGAGCAGGCCGTACAACAGGCCCGAAAATGCGCGTTCCATGGTCTGCACCTGGCCCATTAGATTGACCCTGCTGCCACGCGGCACCTCATTGGCCATTTGCGCGATGATCTGCCGGATGTCTTTGGCGACGGCGCCAAGGTCACGGTCTTGGGTAGCCGCATGGATCTGTACCATCGATTGGACGTTGTACTGGCTGACCATGCCGCTGCCGGTCGTTCGCTCGAAGTCCGCCACTGCACCGAGCGTGGTGACGTTCGCCGTGCTGCCGTTGCCGACAGGCAGGTTGGCCAGGGCAGCTAACGAGTCCAGTTTTGGCTGTGGTGTCTGCAACACGATCGGGTAGCTCACACCGTTGGCAGGATTGAGCCAGTAGGTGGGTGCTACCTGGCTGCTCCCCGCCAGGTTGACGACAAGGCTGTTGGTGACATCGCGAGTGGTTAGGTTCAGCAACTGGGCCTGGGTGCGATCCAGGTCGACATTGAATACCGGCGCCTTGTTCGATTGCAGGATGCGAGCATCAGCCAACCCCGGCACCGTGCGGATTCGCTTGAGCAACTGCTGCGCATAGGCGAAGTTCGCTTCTACGTTGTTGCCCCGAATCTGAATCTCGATAGGCGCAGGGGCACCGAAGTTGAGGATCTGACTGACGATGTCCGCCGGAGGAAATGAAAAAGTGCTGTCCGGGAATCGTTCAGGCAAAACCTCACGCAACTTCTTCACATAGTCAGCCGTGGGTTGATGGCCAGTGCGCAACGCGATCTGGAAATCGCCATCCTGGGAGCCCATGACCCCGGTATTGTTGTAGGTCAGGTTGATGTTGCTCGGTGGCAGGCCGATGTTGTCTACCAAGGTGGTGATCTCATCGGCCGGGATGATGCTACGTATTGCCTCCTCTATCTGCGCGAAGCGTGAGGCGGTCTCCTCTACCCGAGTACCCACAGGTACCCGCACATGCATGAGCACTTGTCCGGAATCCACCGTCGGGAAGAAGTTGCTACCAATAAAAGGCACCAAACCGAACGACAGTGTCACGACCGCCATGAAACCCAGGAGGAATGCTTTGCGACGGCGCAGTGCGCTTTCGAGCACTTGCTGATATCGCTGGCGTAGTCGGTCGAAACGGATCTCAAACCCCCTTTGAAAGCGTATCAGCGGGTTGCGTGAAACCGGCTGTGGCTCATGGTGTACTTGATGCGGCTGCAGCAGGTACTTGGCCATGGTCGGTACCAGCGTCCTGGACAGAATGAAGGAACAGATCATGGCAAAGATCACTGCTTCGGCCATCGGTACGAACAGATACCGCGAAACGCCTTCGAGAAAGAACATCGGAACAAACGCTATACAGATGCAAAGCAGCGACACGAAAGCAGGCGTAACGATCTGGCGTGCCCCGTCCAATATCGAGGTCTCGACGTCCTTGCCCTGCTCCAAGTGCCAGTTGACGTTCTCGATAGTCACCGTTGCGTCATCCACCAGGATGCCGATGGCTAGCGCCAAACCGCCGAGGGTCATCAGATTGAGGGTTTCACCCAAGGCAGCCAGGATGATCAACGAACCCAAGATCGCCAGTGGGATCGACACCGCAATGATCAGGGTCGACCGCCAGCTACCGAGGAACAGCAGAATCATTACGCTCGTTAGCACAGCAGCGATAGCGCCTTCCAGGACTACACCCTTGATTGCCGCGCGCACGAACAGCGACTGGTCATTGATGGGTTGAACATTCAGCGCCTCGGGCCAACCTGGCTTGAGGGCTTCGATCTGTGCTCGAATGCCATCAACGATGGCCAGCGTTGATGCCGATCCATTCTTGAGCACCGACATCAACACCGAACGGCTTCCGTCGACGTGGACAATATTGGTCTGCGGAGCATTGCCATCATGGACATCGGCGACGTCACGGAGATAGATCGTGCTGCCGTCAACAACTTTGACAGGCAGCAACCCCAGATCGTCGATCGCCGACGGAGCACCATTGAGCTGCAGGGTGTATTCCAACTCACCGATCTTTTGTGTACCAATCGGCACCAGGATATTGTGGGCAGCCAGCGCAGCAGAAACATCCTGAGCCGAAAGTCCACGGGCCTGCAGCGCTTCAGGGTTGACGTCAATCTGAACTTGGCGTTGCTTGCCACCATAAGGCAGAGGCATCACTACACCAGGCACGGTAATCAAGGGCGTCCGAACAGTGTTCATACCCAGGTCGAAGAGTTGCTGCTCCGATAAGCCCTCACCCGAAAGCGCCAGTTGCAGGATCGGCACAGTGGCAGCGTTGTAGTTGAGGATCACAGGCGGCTGGATACCAGCAGGCATCTGCCGCAACGCGACTTGCGAGGCGGCCGTGATCTGCGCGTTTGCAACAGCAATATCTACACCCGGCTGGAAAAAGATCTTAACGACGCCCACGCCCGGGTACGTGTTGGATTCTATGTGCTCGATGTCGTTAACCGACGCGGTTAGCAAGCGTTGAAAAACTGTAGAGATTCGCCCTGCCATCTGGTCTGGCGGTAACCCCGTGTACTGCCAGGCCACGGCAATCACTGGTATCCGAATTTCCGGAAAAATATCGGTCGGTGTACGCGAGGCCGTTAACGGGCCGACAATCAAAACGAGTAATGCCATCACGACAAAAGTATAGGGGCGGCGCAAGGCCACCATCACGGTACGTATCAGCACTGATGGCTCCGGTTACTTAATCGACGAAAGTTGAATTCAGTTCAGCTCTTCGACTGGGAGTGCCCTAGGGCAACTTCGATGTGCATGAACGCTGGCGTGAGTTCGTCAGCAATAGTTCGAGCTCGTCGCGTTGGAACCAGGGTTCCGGCGTCTCGAATGAACAGCGGATCACGAAAGTAGATCCGTAGTTTGGCCAGCGTGTTGCTGACGGCTGGCTGGCTGATATCGAGACGAAGAGCGGCGCGGCTGACACTGTGCTCGTGGTAAACCAGCAAAAACGTCAGCAAGCTATTCAGATCGATACCGTGCAGCATCTGCGCGTTAATCGCCATGAGTTACGGCCGTCTGGGGAACAAAGCTCCAGAAATTCAGGCTTGCGCCCTCTTCGACCAGGCAGTTGAGCAACTGCATCATGGGCACGCTTTCGTACGATAGGGTCATTTTGGATTCACTGTCCCAATAGCCGGTGAGCCACCAAAGACCGGCCTCTCGCGTGCTTCGAGTCAGGGTGTAGTCGAGACACCCAACGGAATCTTGAAGTGTTCCGATGCAAGACTTGGCGGTTTCTTCGAAAGTCGATTCAGCGGTCTCGAAAAGACGTATTTCAATAGTATTGACGCATTCGATAGCCATCGGCTGATCCTGCTTAATAGGCTTAGCGCGAATCTAGCTGCGACGAGGTAAAGCGACTACGTCACTCAGTCAACATATGCCTATGAGCTCAGCTCATGAATAGACTCAAAGCCACGTAATTCGTGACATTGGAACTGAAACTTCCAATTGATAGACACAATTTGAAATCAATACCGACCGTGCACCTCGGAGATCGGGCCGGCTGCCGGGAGGAAGTGCGCTACAGCTCAGAGCGCTACCGGCGTAGCAAATCTGTTGAACGCTGCACTAATAAAAAAGACCCTCTCGGGCCCTTTTGTACTCAAACCTAAATCACTTGGTGAGCCAGGACTCGACTGTTGCGGAGCCATGTCAAACCGTTTCAGACCTTTACTACACTGTCCTCTTCCTCGGAGGCATCACAATATCGAATGCAGAGCTACTCCCTTCCCTACTCTTCAAAATCAATCAGAACCAACTCGCCCTCGAAGCCGCGATCATGGAGCTTACGCTTTGGGTCGAGCAACACGGCTCGGGTGAAGTTGGAGGCAATGTGCGCGGCGCGCTGGAAACGATCAGCAAGAACGAAGAGTTCATCAAAATGACGCTCGCGGTGCTCATGACACCGGAGTGTCCATTAGGAATCAGTGAACAGCAGTCTGTTTACTTTGCTCCTTTGAGTGCTTCGTCCCGACCCACCTGACACCGACCACCGTCTTCAAATGCCTCGCCGATGAAACTCGGGTGCGTATCATGCTGCTGCTGATCGCTCGTGAATAAGAACTTTGTGTATGTGAATTGACCTGTGCTCTGGATGAAGCCCAGCCCAAGGCGGCTCAATAGCCCTAGAGCGAACATTAGGACGCTCGGGGTTAGGCACAGCGCACGCTTCAGTGAGGAGCTGCACCCAACAGAAACATCTCTACCGCTCGACCGACCAACGCTTGAATCTGCTCGACTTCCAAAGGCTCTGAACTGGGTTGAAAAAGCCTGACCTGTACTTCAGCAGTTAACAGTGCCAGGAATTGTGCGGCCTTAACCTGTGGGTCAGCCTGACGGAGCTCACCCCGGGTCATGGCTTCGGCCATCCAGGTCGACAACACCTCATTACATTCGCTTGGCCCTGCTTCGTAAAACAGCATGCCGATGTTCGAACGCCCCGCCTCGGCCATGACCATCCGGTACACCGCCAGCGCACTGCTCTCATTGGTCAACACCAATAACATTCGCTCGCCAAAGCGCATCAGCATTTGCTCGAACGTAACCTGATCCCTGTCTCGGGCAGACAGTTGCGCCACCGCCTCGGATAAATGCACGGTGGCGACGGCACGAACGACCTCCACAAACAACGATTCCTTGGACGGGAAATAGCCATACAGCGTGGCTTTGGAACCGCCCAGCCGCTTGGTCAATTCATTCATCGACGCCCGTTCATAGCCCACTTCCTGAAACAGAAGCGCCGCAGCCTCAATGATCGAGTCGCGGCGCGCCTCCGTCCTTACCTTCATCACCACTCCCACTTCATAAGTGAACCGACGTGTACATTTTTCGCTTGACAGGCATTTGCTCGCCACGCAAGAATCTAAAGCGTACCAACTGGTTCAGTTTTAAACAAAAACCCACTGTACTGCCCACGCCCTTCAAAGACAAGGAACGGCTGGGTCACCCCTGGATTTTGTGAAGCTGAAGACAGCTTTATCCCACCTGATCACGCTCTTCAAGCAGGGTTCTGACATGCACAAATTGCTCAAGACTTCTCGACTGACAATGTTGACGGTCACCCTGGCCATGGCCGGATGTGCCGGGACATCGCCGTCGTTGTATTCGGATATCGATTCCTCGGCACGCCTGGCGCCGAACAACGAGGGTGACGTCGACCGGATGCCTTATATCTACAAAGCCAACGTGGACTGGAAACAGTATTCGGCGTTTATTCTGGAGCCGGTCACGCTCTATCAAGCACCGGATAATCAGTTCGGCGACCTGTCTCAAGCCGACCGGCAAACCCTCTCCCAATACATGCACCGCCAGTTCAGCGAACGCCTGCAAGAACGCTTCAAGTTGACGCGGGTCGCGGCGCCCAATGCCCTGAGAGTCAAGCTGACCTTGACCGGCGCGCAAACCACTACGCCCTTTCTCGGCACATTCACAAGGTTCGATCTGGCCGGCGGCCCTTACAACATCGTGCAATCGATTCGTGGGAAAGAAGGTTCGTTTACCGGTTCGGTCAGTTATGCGGTCGAGATTTATGACGCGTCCAACAACCGTCTGCTTAACGCTTACGTGACCAAGCAATACCCGAACTCGCTGAACATCAGCGCCACGCGTGGATCGCTGAGCGCCGCAAAAACGGGGATCGATAAAGGCGCGGACGCGCTCCTCGCCCAGTTCGAATAACGCCGCCCATGAAAACGTATCCGTACCTGATCGCCTGCGAGCATTGCGACACGGTGTATCAACGCTTCGCCGTGACCTCAGGAGAAGTAGCGCGATGCCGGCGATGCTCGGCCATCCTGTATCGCGCCGGTCTGCTTGATGTCGACCGATGGCTAGCGCTGACCGTCGCGGCGGCTATCGCCTTCGTGATCACCAACGTTTGCCCGGTCATCCGTATCAGCTTCCATGGCCTGCACAACGAAGCGACACTTTGGGACGCTGCCGCCGCGCTTGCACACAGCTCGGCATACCCCATCGCAGCGTTGGCTGCGCTTTCGATCATCGTTGCGCCCATGTTGCAGATCGCCCTGTTGGGCTGGGTGTTGGGATTCGCCCGGGCCGGGCGAATGGCTCCTGGTTTCTCCCAGGCCATGCGGCTGCTCATCCGTTTGCATCCCTGGTGCATGGTCGAAGTCTGCATGCTCGGCACCTTGGTCGCGGTGATCAAACTCTCAAGCGTTGTGCAGGTGCTGCCGGGTGCGGGTATTTGGGGGATGGCCGTGTTAATGGCGCTGCTTGGACTGATCGCCAACCGGGACATGCGCTGGCTGTGGGAGCTGAATATGCCGCTACAGGGCAATGAGGTGAGAAATTGAAATACTCACCGCGTGCCGTGCATCTGGGCGTCATCGCCTGCCACCTGTGTGGACTGGTCTGTGAGAACGTCCCCGATCAAGGCGAGCTCGCTCAATGCCCTCGCTGCCGCTCAAGGCTTCATCGACGACGCCCAGACAGCATTGCCCGAGGCTGGGCCTTTCTGCTGACGGGCCTGATTGCCTATATCCCCGCCAATGTACTGCCGGTGATGTACTCCAGCCTGTTCGGTCATGGCAGCGAGAGCACCATTTTGCACGGAGTCATCGAGTTCTGGGCGTCGGGCTCTTTCGGCATTGCACTGGTTATTTTCATCGCCAGCGTGGGAGTGCCCTGCACCAAATTTCTGGTTCTCGGCACGTTGCTGTTCACCGCACAGCAACGCAGCAATCGGGCGATGCGCGAGCGTGCCCGCCTCTACCGCCTGATCGAATTGATCGGTTACTGGTCGATGCTCGACGTGATGGTGGTCGCCGTCGTGGCCGCACTCGTCAAATTTCAGACCCTCAGCGTCATCGAACCGCGCGCGGGCATTTTTTTCTTTGGCCTGATGGTGATTCTCACCCTGCTCTCGGCCATGAGTTTCGACCCACGTCTGATCTGGGATGGTGAGCAAAACCATGCATCAAATGCCTGACAACGCCCATGATTGGCCACACCCTCCGACGGTGGACAAACGCCGCCGGCTATCGTTGGTCTGGCTGGTGCCTCTGGTTGCCGCACTGGTCGGGGTTTCGATGTTGATGCGTGCCTGGCTGTCGGTCGGCCCGCAGATCAACCTGACGTTTCAAACTGCCACAGGCCTGGAAGCGGGCAAGACGCCGGTCAAATACAAAGATGTCACGGTCGGCAGCGTCTCCTCTATCACCTTGAGCGATGATCGCTCCCATGTGCTGGTCACCGCCTCGCTGGTTGAGAGCGCCGAGAGCCTAGCTCGCGAGGACACACGTTTTTGGGTCGTGCGGCCACGTATTGGTGCCCGTGGTATATCCGGTGTCGATACATTGCTTTCAGGGGCTTACATCGGTGTGGATACCGGCGCCTCAACGAAACCTGCCACCACCTTTACCGGTCTGGAATCTCCGCCCACCGTCATCAGCGGCATGCCGGGCAAAATCTTTACTATTCGTACCTCGCAGCTCAATTCGCTAGATATTGATTCCCCCGCATACTACCGAGACGTAAAGGTCGGGCGGGTCGTGTCCTATCAGCTGGACAGCGATGGCAAGGGTGTGAACCTGCAAGTCTTCATCGACGCCCCCTATGATCGCTTCGTGACAACGGATACACGCTTCTGGAATGCCAGTGGCGTGGATTTCTCCATCAGCGCCGAAGGGCTGAAAGTCAAAACTCAATCGGTGGCTGCCATCGTGGCTGGAGGCATTGCATTTTCTTCGCCGGAGGGCAGTCGCGCCGAACCGGCAACCGCCGACTCGCCGTTTTCACTGGAGCAAGATCAGAAAAGTGCCATGGCGCAACCGGATGGCCCGGCCCACTACATCCAGCTTCGTTTTGACCAGTCATTGCGTGGCTTGACGGTGGGTGCGCCAGTGGAGTTCTCCTCAGTCACTGTCGGCCGGGTCGTCTCGATGGAGCTCGATTACGATGCGTCCAGGCAGCGCTTTCCGACGATCGTGGGGATAGAGATCTATCAACAGCGATTGGGGCGGGTGCAGGAAAAGCTACCCAAACCCCATGGCGACCGGGAGCAACAGGCGGCTACCTTTTTACGAGGCATGGTCGAACAGGGGCTGCGCGCGCAAGTGCGCTCGAGCAACCTGCTGACCGGTCAACTCTATGTAGCACTCGACTATGTGCCAACCGCACCAAAGGTTACGTTCGATACCCGTGCGCGACCACTCAATATTCCAACCATCCCCAGCAGTTTCGACCACCTGCAAGAACAACTGGCCAGCATCATCGGCAAGGTCGACAAACTACCGCTCGACGCCATCGCCCGGCATCTGGACGCGACGTTGGTTGGCCTGGACAAGACGCTGCACCAGGTCAATGAGCAAGTGCTGCCGCAAACGACGCAGACATTGCAGCAAGCGAATCAAACACTAGGCGTTATGCAGCGGTTGATGGATGGGGAGGCGCCGATACCGCAGGCATTGGGCCATACACTGCAAGAAGTGAAACGCGCGGCGGTAAACTTTCGCGTGCTCACTGAACTGCTGAGTCGCCATCCGGAATCCTTGTTGCGCGGCCGGCCAGATGATCAGCCCGCTCCTCGTCCCCTCTCGGTTTCCCAGGAATCATTGCAATGAGCATTGCGGCCCGTTTTGGCCTTATTGCCCTGATCGCAGGGCTGGCCGGGTGCGGCTCAACGCCCACCCATTATCACACCCTCGTTGCACCGTCCCCCGTAACGTCAATACAGCTTCCCCCCGCTCCTTTCCTGATCGATATTCTGGAGGTGGGCGTGCCGGTTCAGATCGACCAACCGCAATGGGTAGTGCGGCTCGGAGAAACCAGTATCGGCATGCTCGAAGGTGAACGCTGGATAGCGCCGCTGAGTGACGAACTGCGCAGCGCACTCTCCGCGGAGCTAACGCATCGTCTCGGCACCCAGGATGTTTCCGGACTGACACCGTCGTCAGATAAACCGCTGCTGAGGATAAAGGTACAGGTTCGACGCTTCGATAACTGGCCAGGTAGGCAGGTCGAGTTGTACGCGAACTGGAGTTTGAGCTTCGCTGACGATACGACCCCCTCCCACTTGATTTGCCAGGGCCAGTTCAGGGAGGACGCGTCCGGTGACTATGCTCACCTCGCCCGCGCTCAACAACGAACGGTTACGGCGCTGGGCGAACAAATTGCTGAAGAAGCACGTCGCTGGTCAATGTCACGGAGTTCGGAGTGCACACAGTAGATTCACACAAACCAGTGCGCGTCGACTCAGAAATAGGTTTTATTTAACGTGGCGCGTTTCCTTTGACGGTCTATACCCGAAATATGAGCTGTAGCACTTGCTGAAATGACTGGGGGAAACAAAGCCACAGGCGACCAACACATCGACCTGAGACAGCTCCGTGTGTTGGAGAAGTCGTCGCGCCTCGGTGATGCGCAGTTCCATGTAATACCGTTGTGGCGTTGTTCCCAGCTGCTCTCTGAACAGGCGCTCGAGTTGCCGGCGTGAACGGCCGGCGAAGACAGCCAGTTGCTCCAACTCCAAAGGTTCTTCCAGGTTGGCATCCATCAACTTGACCACCTCACGTAAAGGCGCACTCAAACAGATATTTTCAGTAGGTTTTATGCGCCGGTAGCGAGACTCTTCGAAAGCAAGGATGTCCTCAATACCCTCGACGAGCGCCTTATCGTGCAGGCCTTTGATCCAGTCCAGCGCCATATGGAATGCCCCGGAAGGGCTGGATGCCGTCAGCCGGTCTCGATCTATGACATAGGGCTCACTGCTGACCTGCGAGGCCTTGCAGAACTCCGCGAGCGCGGGGCGATGTTCGGGGTGAACCGCACAACGATACCCTTCCAGCAATCCTGCACGACCCAAGAACCATGCACCATTCCACAGGCCGGCAAGACTGACACCCAGATCTGAGGCTGCTCTCAGCAACTGGATCAACTCATCAGAGGCCTTGAGCTCTGTCCTGTAACCGCCGCAAATGACCAACAGTTCCAAGTCCTTAATTACTGAACAATCAATATTGGCATCTGGCCGAATGACCAGCTCCAGATCGCTGACGACCTCCCCATCGTTCAAACCGAACGTTCGGGAGGAAAACGACTTGGAGCGTAAAAGATTGGCCGTGACAATAGTATCCAGCGCTTGGGTGAACGCGGGTAACGAGAAGTGTTCGAGCAGCAGAAATCCTGCCCGAACCGTTTGCATAGTCTCGTCAGGTTGCTCATTCAAATAGCGAAGGTTTTTGCCCTTCATACCTCCGCTAAATTGGCGTCGTTCGATCAATACTAGACCCACTCTTTTACGTTCGAGGATGCGTCGTTTGGAGCATTGATAAAGCTCAACGCTATTCACAAGCAATCATTGCTGTTGGACTCATTCTGCAACTGATCAGGCAAGCTGAAAGCCATGACGTAACGGATCTTTGTCATCAACGAAAATCGTGTTGTGACCGGTGATCTGCGCCCAGCCACCGATACTTGGCCTGATGCCATCGAACGTTCCGACTTTAACCGACGCTTCGACTCTTCCTTCAAAAATCGTTCCGATCAAGCTTTCGTTTCGGTACGTATCCCCTACCTTTAACCGTCCCTTTCCGAAGAGTTGAGCCATACGTGCAGAGGTACCCGTACCACCGGGAGAGCGATCAATGGCTTTGTCGCCGTAGAAAACTGCACCGCGACCATCAGCTGCGGTAGTGTATTCATCGTCACACCAGATGACATGGTGGACGCCACTGATTCTGCTGTTTTCCGGATGCACGGGATCACTGACTTCTGCCAGGGCTGAGCGAAGCTTCTGGCTCAGATCGACAATGTCTGCAGTGGTCAGTCCTTTCAAGCCGGCCCAGTTTTCCTGCGGCTCGACCACCGCATAGAAATTACCGCCATAGGCAATATCCACGACGAGCTCACCGACACCTGGGACATCTACGACCACATCAGCACTGTGTAGATAACTGGCCACGTTGAATAGCCGAATGGAGTCAACGTATTCACCACTCATGGTGTAGTCGACATCTACTCGCCCTGCCGGCGTTTCGATGGCCAGCTTGCCAGGTTCGCTCGGGGTGATCAGGCCCTCCTCGATCACGACCGTAGACAATCCGATAGTGCCTGCTCCACACATGGGCAGGCAGCCGCTGACCTCAATGAACAACGCACCAAAGTCACAGTCATCGCGTGTGGACGGATAGATGATGACGCCAGACATGATGTCGTGCCCTCTGGGCTCGAACATCAGTGCGGTTCGTACCCAGTCATGATCTCGGACAAAAATTTCTCGGCGCTCGGCCATCGACACCGACGGCAACAACGGGCCACCACCTGCAACCACCCGAACCGGATTGCCACACGCATGCGAGTCAATGCAAAAAAAACTGCGTCTCATACTGGAACCCTTCAAACAAGGTTGCGAGGGGAATGACGTTGCAATGCGCCACGTGACAGACGGTCTAGAAGCAGTGCAACAGCAACAATCGCCAGGCCGGCACGAAGGCCTAGGCCCATCTCCATTCTGGAGAGGCCGCGAGTCACTTCAGCTCCGAGACCTCCAGCACCTACCAGGCCTGCCAACACCACCATCGCCAAGGACATGAGGATGCATTGGTTAAGGCCGACTAAAAGTGTTGGCGCGGCAGTCGGCAGTTCAATCTTGAACAAAATGTCCCTAGGCGAAGCACCGGATGCTTGCCCCAGTTCAAGTAAATCTTTTGGCAGCTGTTTGAACGCCAAAGTAGTCAACCTAAGCATCGGCGGAATGCCGTAAACGATGGTCGCGATGATTGCCGGAACTCGTCCCAAGCTGAACAGCATCACGGCAGGGATCAAGTAAACCCATGGCGGCACCGTCTGCATGATATTGAGGATCGGCTGAAACGCCTCGTCAACGCGCTTCACTCGTGCGGCTAGCACACCGAGCGGAAAGGCGATTGCCACCGAAATAAGAACCGCGACAGAAACCAGGGCAATGGTTTGCATAGAGGCGACCCAGAGCCCGGAAAACAAGCAGAAGGCCAACATCAAACCGGCGAATATCGCGACACGTTTATTGGCAAGAAAAAACGCGCCTACAACGACGATGCCAATGAACAAGTAAGGATGGGGGGCCAGTAACGCAGTCTCTACTGCACCCAATACCGCCTCGATGACTTGGCTGATTCCTTTGAACAGACCGTGCAGATTGGCGTTCAGCCAATCAACGGCAGGGGCGAGGAATTCACCTGGAGAAAATTGGATCTCAGCGGTAGTCATTGGTTTTCTCCCATCCGCGAGCGGGCAGCGTGCTGCGCCAAACGATCCAGAATCATGGTCAGAATGACGATGGCGATGGCTGCGTTGATCGACTTGGCGATATCCAGCGTGCGAACAGCACCGTAGATGGATTCACCCAGGCCGCCAGATCCGACGATGCCGGCAATCACGACCATACCGAAAGCCATCATCAGACTTTGATTTACCCCTGCCATGATGCTTGGTTTAGCGAATGGCAGCCGAATCTTGAAGAACATCTGCCAGCCGGTAACACCGCTGGCATCCCCTAGTTCGATGAACTCCCGTGGAGTCATACGAATCCCCAAAGAGGTCAACCGGATTGCTGGTGGTACGGCGACAATGAAGGTGGCCAACAGTGCCGTGGCCGGGCCGTAGCCAAGCAGCGCGATGGCGGGCAACAGATAGATGTAGGGAGGCATGGTCTGGATCAGATCCAGAACCGGATCGACGACTCGATCAACTGAGGGGGCAAGACCCGCCAGCACGCCAAGTGGGATCGCTACAACCAGCGCGAGCACGGTTGCCGTCAGAACCAGGGCAAGGGTACTTACTGTCTCCGGCCACAGCCCAATCACATCACAAAACAACAACGCGAGGCCGGCGAGAATCGCAAATCGGACGCCAACTACACGCCATCCGATAAGCGCGATGGCAATCGCGACGATGTAATACGGTGGGTAAGCAATGCACCAGAGAACGCTTTTATAAACGCCCGTCAACAATGCGTTGACGCCGTCGAACAAAAATTCACCGTGATCCGATAGCCATTCCAGACTTGCGTCGACGACCGAGTCGAATTGATCGGAAAAGTCCGGAATGCTCATGTCGATGCCTCCAGAACAGAATCGGTTGTCGAAGCCGAGAATTCATTCGGAATGCCTTGAACGCCACGCAACAAGTCGCGTGGCGTAATGATCCCAACCACCGTTCCGTTATCGACCACTGCAAGAGCGTCACGGTCGGACTTCATCGTCAGTCCAATTAACTCGTTGATATCAGCGCCGAGCGAGGTTTTGCTAAGCCTGGAAATGTCGCATCCGGGGTTAGCCGCTTTGAAGGGTTCGACCGGTGTCATGACCGAGTGAGCTTTGACGAGGTGCAGCCGGGAAATACCTGCCACAAACTCAGCCACATAGTCATCAGCGGGGTTGAGGACGATCTCTTCGGCAGTACCCACCTGAATGATTACGCCATCCTTCATGATCGCGATGCGATCACCAATGCGAATGGCCTCATCCAGATCGTGAGTAATGAATACAGCGGACTTGCCCAGCTCCTTGGTCAGTTGGCGGAACTCATCCTGCAACTGACGGCGAATAAGCGGGTCAAGCGCACTGAAAGGCTCATCCATCAGAATCACTTCAGGGTCAGCAGTAATAGCGCGTGCAAGGCCTACGCGTTGCTGCATACCTAGCAATCAGCTGCTCTTCAGCTGTGATTTCCTCGTATGTGGTCTCGTATTCTCTGGCGATGGTTCGCAGGCATGTCGCGAGCTTGATTTCTGTCTTGGGACGAGGCGAATACCGAGCGAGCCTATTTGTGGCATCAGGACAACCGTCACGGAAATCGCGAAGCAGGACAGCTGCATCCGACTTGAAAGCACTGAGGGAGGGGGTAACAAAACGACTCATGGCCAAACCTCTCACGGCCAACGTTGAACCCTAGTATTCCGTTGACCATTCGAGATGGCTGGGATGAAGAAGTTGAAGCAACGGTGCAGAGGCTTTATCTAGCTAGGGCTGAACGCCACCGTCATTGGCGCAGTGGCAATACTGAAAATTTTCTCTATAAAAGTCAAGTCGCAGACACTAGCCCAGCAGATCGATCCAATACTGTGCTTAGTTCATCTATCGAGTCGCGGTTAGAGGCATCGAAAAACTGTTTTTTGCAGAAAGACCGCTGCACTCCGATGCTTTTGGTTTGGTAGGCTGTGATTCGACTTGGAAGCTTTGATGAGGGGGAAAGGATGACGAATTGGATATGGGTACTGCCATCTGAGGCAGTAGTGGGTAATATGATTGCGGGTCGAAAAATCGTCAGAATTTCCAACAACAAGAAAATGCTGTCGAAGAGCTTATGCAAGGTAACGCTTCGCTCAATGTGGCCTGGCTACTACCAAAGCGTGATGATCGAGTGAATAAATTGTTCTGCCTGATGTTCAACGCCGAAGGGCTGAAAGCATCTATTCTTCCAGGTGAAGGACATTCAAATTCGCCTCAATTTCAAATCTAAAAATCGTTAGCGCCGCGCAGCGCCCCCACGTAAGCGGAGCGCGCAGGCCTATGGCCAAAGACGTGAGGATGGAAGCCCGGCAGGGCCGAGACGCGGAGTGGCTCGGTTCACGACAGCCGTCCGCGAAAGCGGCACGCCACCCCAGTCGAATCAGTGAGATCCTAAGGCTTTATTCGGCACTGCTACCGTCGTGGGTCGAACACAGCGTGCTAACCCACTGCTCTTCCATAAGCCTGCCAGGAGCCCCGCACATTGGGCGACAGTCACCGGCATGACGTCAGGATGCCGCGTTAGATGCGACTGCAAGGTATCGCAAAGAACACCGAGAAAAGCTACGGATAACGCGCTCTGAACTCTTCAATCTTGATTTCGGGTAGAGCCTTTTCGTTTGGAGGAATATCGCTCATGTCGAACTCAGCAAGGTAGCTATGGTTGCGGTTCTGCCGTTTTTAAATAACTGAGCAGGCTCTCGCTCCCACCTTCCCGGCGAAATGTGACGAGCACATACCTGCTGCCCGCCTCATCTGATAAGACCCAATAACCCCCTTCCTTCTGAGCCATCACCACAACACCGGTTTGGATAACCCGGCCGTCTTCAAACCTTCCATGAGCGTCGTCGCCTTGATGTTCGAATACGACTCCAACACATGTCCGAGACTTGATGAACGCTTCAGTGAGGTATGCAGTAACCGGTTCAGCGAAGCCTTGGGAAACGGCTCCGGCTATGCACTGGAGATCAAAGTCAGAATGCTGTTTGCTGTGAAAATCTACATCGATGGAGCCGGGCATTAAGTGTCCTTACCAGATGGACTGACCACTTCTATACGCGATCAGAAAAAAGAGAAAATCGTTTTGAGACTCGCCGTTTGGCGTCGACCGGGGCCGACCAACACATACACGGTGTTCTTGGTCTCGGCCAGGATGCTACCGTCGAACGATGTGCACATACTCGACCGCACCCAATCACCAGGCTGAAAGCGACCACGGCTATCTTCTATTACTCGATGGGCAAAGACCACCAATGGAAGATGCCCAGCGGCGTGAATCTTAGCCAGATCAGCAGCGGATACATCTGCTTGGAAAAGAGTCCACTGCTCGACCAAGCAATAAGCTTTTCTGGGAAAGTGCTCAGAAACAAGTGCACGAGCCTCATCCAGGCTCACCGATACACCTTCTAAGAAAGCATGGTCATCATTCAACAGCTCGTTACCATCCGCGCTAGCCATTCACGCTGCTCCCCTGGCAAGTCAGTGCACGCCTTGCCCAGCGCTGCGATCGTATAAGGTTCGCATATTGGTCAACGTCGTCACATCCAGGCTGGAACGATACGAGTCGTGATAAACCGAGCCACCCTCAACCGTCACTACACAGACGGCGTCACCATCTGAATCTTGCCCTAGGGCCAAGCTATCGACCTTCTCCATCCGCCAAGCGTCGCCACCATTCATGTTGGCAGGGGTGACAATCTGAATCTCTTTGACGAAGACCTCATCGTCTTGTGACTGGAGCACTTGATGGAGCTTAGGTTCGTCATTGACCATCAATTCAAACTCTTGCGCCCTGCCCTTCACGATCATTTTTACGGTGAGGTGGAACCAGTGCTTCCTGAGCATCCTGGAAACTGCATGCCAGTGCGCAAGCCGCTCACCAAACAATCCTGGGACGCCTGCCAAATCATTATCGTCTGTTCTAAACATCGGGTTCTCGTTGAATCCATCGCGACGGCGATGCTTTGAGGTTTGAGGGCAAGGGTCAGTGCGCCACGGCTCAATATCGCGGGATAGCTGGCGCTGAAGTTGGCCGTAATTGGCGAATAATACACGATATTGACGTTTATTCGTACTGGTCAATTGTGGCTATATCCTGACTTTTGGGCAAGTCATGGAATTGAGAACCGCATTTGCAGGAGTGCTTCGTGCGCTCCGCGTAATACGACGTGCCAAGTACGCCGACGTCTCGGATGCCACCCACCGGCGAAAGGTAAGTGCGCTAGAAAATGCCCAGACGAGCATCACCCTTGAGCAATTTGCAGATCTGGCGGAGTCGCTTGGGATTAGTCCGGTGGCGATGCTTAGCTTGTGCATTGCTCACCAAGAGGGAAAGCAGCCTCTTGAAGTAATGTGTGAAGCTGAGGTCGAGGTATCAGATTTTCACGCTGGTGGAGGAATGGAAGCGCTCAGCGAGCAATTTGATGGGAATGGCTCGCTTATAAAGCGGGGTCGGGGTAAGCCGTTGAATGCTGAGAATGAGAGAGCCGTGCTGAGTCTCAAGTCGACCGGTGCGACTCAACGGCAGACTGCCGAGACACTGGGACTTGCATTGACCACGGTCAGAGAATACTGGGCGAAAAAGTAGCTAGTGATTTCTGGAAAGTTGGGAAGTGACCAGCCTTGAGCGCGCTCTGCGTCGTTGACTAGAATTGAGTTACTAGGGCGTAAGCCTGCTCGATGACGCGAGAGGAGATTGCAGAGGCACTGGACTTGAAAGTGTAGTGCATCCAAGAGGTAGAACAGCCTGCAGTTCGATTACTTTACTGCTGGTCTTTTATTGATGAACGCTCAGTGAAAACAGGTCACTGAGGTGCAACACGCTTATTTCGCTTTTGAGACTTTATAACTTTATCATTTTTTATCTTTTCAGACTCTAAAGCACGACCAGGATCAATCAACTTAAGAATATCTATGACACTAAACTCATACTCATGAGCCAGATTATCTAACTCGCCAAGGAATCGTGCTGCCTTAACAACTTCAGGATCACGAAGAAGAGGTGCGATGGCTTCGTATTCCATTGCAATTCGATTGCTTAGGGCAATAAATTCTTGAACGTTAGTCATAGATCTTCTCCTCTAAGTCATCCTTAGATTCTCCAACCTCGGCAGGATCCTTTGACGCATGATGAACATGAGGACTCAGCCCAGCATTTGATTTAAGCGCCTTGCCAACGCCGCCGCCTAAACTTAAAAGAGCAGAATTATTTGCTAGCTGCGCTGAGGAAGACGATGTGTCCATTCGCTGAATCATTTCCAGCAAACCATTATTCGTTCTAGCTCTCAAGCCATCAGCATCCAACTCCAAACCGCAGCCCTCCCCCTCATACCTGGCGACAAGCAGGTCATAGACCTGACCAAGGCTATATCCGTATCCCTTGGCCAGCGCCTCTAGCTTTAGGTAAAACTCAACGTCCAGTTTGTAATCCAGACTCTCCTGCTGCTTTTTGAGCCTGCGCAAAGCCTGCTCAAGCTCAAACTCCTTGAGTCGGTACTCTACAAGCGTATGAGTCCTAACCATTAGCCGCTCCAGCTTCTCGTAAGGATCCGGTATGAGATACACACAGTATAATAGCGTTCACGACCGATAAAAACCCTTACGCAAAAGAGGTAAATACTCAAATTTATCATGAGCTTATGTGAGCTCAGGTCAATCACGCCACCTTTCGTCAGTAAAGCACGTCCAACCAGTTTTGTAATCGACACGCAACATGAGGATCGTTCAAGATCGAAAAATCACCGAGCGACAACTGTTACCAGTGACGTATCAATACGTGTACATGGGCAAGACGCCAGTAGGAAAGGAGGCCTCTACGGCTCCAGTCAATTTATCGAAAATATGTCCTTAAAAATATAATTCCAAGCCGAAGGTTGCTCATCACTCTAGCTGAACCACAGCGAAGCACCGACGCTGTGTCAATTTATGATAACTATTATGGAGGTCTTGCGAGTAGATACTTCAAAATTAATTCATAAAAATCATTGCCTTAGGTAACTCTCTCAACCTCGATAGTCTAAGGCATTCATTTTTTGAAGTCGCACACCGACAATGGATTCGCGGTCAGCACCGGCATTATTTCAACAAAGCGCGTCTTACTCGCGTAAGTCTCGATGGTTCAGATGTAGCCATAATCAGGAGCGAGCAGGTCTGATCTTCAGCGTAATCCCGCTCCTTCCTGAGCAACCGGTACGCTGCCCTCGTCCTCTTGCTGCACGCTTTGACTGAAGGATAATCCGGGATTGGCGAGTAGAGTGACCAATGGTGATCATAAAATTGGAACCGGAGGAAACCCGTCCAAATGTTGCTCTAAGTAACTAAGCTTGAAATCATGCAGTGCCAACTTCTAAAACATCTGCTTTGCGGAGCTTCAGCATGTGATTTTATAGAAGGTTTCGGGTCGCCAAGCTTACTTGAGAGCCCATTCAACACTATCGTACTCCGAGTCGCTTAACGTAGATTTTGCGAGTGTCAAATATACCTGTCTCTGGCCTGGACTATAAACCAGAGTTCCCACCAAGGAAACGTCTCCTTGAGAGGTAGGAAATGGAATGGAATAACCCTTTGCAATGTCTCGTATGAACTCTGCTTCGGAAGTACTAATCACGCCGAATCCGATACCCAACATCCAGTACGCCACTGCTACATCACGGGGGCGTGCAGAATCCGTCTCGAAGTGACTTAATATTTCTCCATGCTTCATTGTCTTTTTCCACAGAGGATTGATAATTCGGCTGAAGAAGTACGATCGGGCGAAACCTTGCGCTCCGTTTTCATTTCCATCCTGTAGCCAGTAGAACATCAAGAATTCGGCGGCGTTTGCCGAAGGCATGCTCTCGGTTGTAAGTCCAAAGAACCAGGTTTGCATTCTGGCGACTAAAGCTACCAAGCGCTCATTATTGACTTTTGCCTGGGTAGATGATGAACATTGAAGAGGAAACTGCGTGGTGAGTCTAGAGGCGGGGCTTCCCGCGTATTCAGCGAAAGCCGTCCAAGCCTTGTCCAGAAGGGTAAAGTTCGAGGTGGCCAATCGCTCGAGAAGAACAGGTGTATTGTGTCGCAGACAAACGCTCATCCGTGGTTTCCGCCAATCCAAACGCAGGGCTGGAGCGAGGCCCACAGCTAGATCAGACTTGAAGCACTTCGGGCAGTAATTGAGTGCCTCATAGTACGGCGTCATACCGGCGCTGAGGTTGCTTAAGCCGCCATTTTTTTTGGGGCTTTCGCAACCGGAGGGATTGGCGCTGCCATCGCGGTAAGAACTACTCTGTCGTGGCAGTGTGAATTTGGCAGAAATATAGAGTCGGTCAGCCAGGCTTACATGCTGCAGTATTTCAAGGTTCCCCCACTGCATATCGGGGTCTGAGCCTCCCCTACTGCAACAAGAAACCAGATGGCTCGCTAAGCTGTACCCAGTGCTGTGACTTAGATCCATAGCCTGCCTGGCGACCCAGGATGAGAAGGACTCGTTATCAACCACTGGGTGGTGATGCCGCAATTCGGTTTCCGGTGGTTTTGAGTGCGATAGCGCCAACGCTTGCGTGGTGCTGCAAGAACCTCTCCCCACATCCCTCCTACTGCGGCCTACGTTATCATCTCCCGCAAAACGTTCAACCACAACTGCGGCCTGGAGTACTTCTGCTTCAAATGTCTCGGACGGTATGGTTTGCCCACATGCTCCATGGCTAATCTCAAGATTGGTGGACTCTTCTTCAACACACGAAAACATAGGGAGAGACTGCTCGTCATCTACGACATTCAATGTGATCTCCTCCATGATCTTGTGAATCAGCGCTGTGACCGCAAGTCCTATGTACCCACCCGACCAATCATAAATAGAATCTAAACCGAGACCTTCAACACGACGAGGGGGGCACGGCGGCAAGACATGAAGCGCGACATCGATCATGAACCGGCCAAACTCCGAATAAGATTGCATCGGTTCGAGCTGTATCGTCCTACAGCCCAAAGACGCGTCCTTCAACGCAATCTTCAGCCATTCAACCGAGTTGGCAACGCCGAATATCACGATTCGCGCTGGCTGATTAATTCGCAGGAGTTGGAGAATCACCGCCGCGTTACCTGCCTGTGCACTCTCGTCAAAACCATAAATATCCGCGTCATGGACGATGAAGCATTCGTAGCTCCGTGCCTCCAGCACTGCAAGCTGCAGTGCATTCAGGCCCACTGTTGCTGACCCCGTCTTGGCATCAACAAGCGGCGGAATTCGCAAAGCTACATCCAGATTCGCCTTGAAATTACCTGGTTCAAAACTTGAAATCTCATCTATGGCTAACACATTCTGATCAACTGCACGCAACCGCAGGGCCAACTGGTTGGCCAAGGCAGTGGAGCCACATCCAGGGGAACCCACTACGAGCATTACTTCCCGCAATGCCTCCGCTGCACCTTTGCCAACCCCCTCACATTCTGAGGATTCTGCGGACGTACAAAACCGATAGCACTCGTTCAGAGCTTCTTCATTGCCAGAAGCTCCAGACCAATACGCATCGCTTTCATCGTGGATCAACGCTGACCTCCTGTCCCGCTGCCGCAGGTACGGTAATCGCGATTTTATTTCGTTGTGGGACTGAGGCGTAGTGCGGTCTTGGCATTTCAGTGAAGCGGTCTCCGCTGTCAAGAAAGCTAGACTGCACAGCTCGTTCGGTAATGCTGCAAAAACCGATGACGGGCAACATAACCTTTACCTCAACGCGCGCACTTAATCTGCAGGCGCACTGTTCAAAATCATCGTAGGTCGGGTCTCCAACCTATCCAGTGCCTCGTTGACACCCTGCATGGCATTCCACGCTTTCAAGATGCTATCTGCATTGACATATTCCTGGCCGCTCTCGACCTCCATCCGGCAAGCCTCCCTCAAAATCTCCACAACCGCCCGGCGCGAGCGATATTCCACCCGGATACGATCTACGACTGTTACCGTAATCGCAAAGTCATAAAGGTTCTTCAAAAAAGCCATGTTGACGACCGATTTCTGCAACAGCGGCATGTAGCACAGATATCCGTTCACGAAGGATTCTCCTTCGAAATCGTTATTCCAAGCGGTTAGCTCTGATTTTCGAAGGCTGAACCGACTCAAAAGTGTTGCATCCTCTCCATAAACTTCCCTAAGACCTTCAGCAGTTCCGCTCATAATCATATTCATCTGCCAAGCTGGCCCAGCAAGCCCCTTAATCGCGCCGTGCTCGCGATTGACCCGCTTGTCCGTGAGTGTCTGGCGAAGCAGTGGGGCTTCATCAATAAATACAGCTCGAACGTTATTCTCCCTTATCAGATTCTGAGCTAGCGCAACGTCGCGATATGACAGGTTAAGCGGTCGCTTGTAGAATTGCTTACCCACTTCCGCGAGGAAAAGCTTCATGATGCTTAGGTTCGCAATGTTCTCCACGAGATCGATGTAAATTATCTTGCCAGGCCATTTTGAATTCGGCTTGAAGCTTTGAGTCTGCCAGCGCTGACCTAATGACGATTTGCCGACGCCTGGATGCGCGATCAAGGACATACCGGCATTAGAGGTGCACCTAGGTAAAGCCACTAAGCGCTGAGCGTTGAGCTCCGCTGCCATCGCCGACGGATGCATAAGGAAAAGCTCTCTCATGCACGCAAGTGCCCGATCTTCGCGTGTTAGGTCTAAGAGCTCTTTGGTCTTTTCGGTAAGATGGTTCATAGGTCGTCATCTCCCATCATGGGGGGCGCAGGGCCACGTTGTACCGATGCTGAACCTCCATCTGATGTCGCCGCGGCGTTGCTGGCTCTGGGCTCTTCAGTGGTGGCAGAAGGCAAAGACTGAGAAGAGTTTGTGATCAAGCCTGGAGACAATGCATTCAACGCTCGTTCTTGGAGTGCACTAGATTCTTCGAGCCTTCTGAGCTCCCCATCTGTAATAAGAGTTCTCATCAACTTCCGCTGCGCATTGACATAGACTAACCCAAGAATCGTCAATTCATTCCTACGCTGGCCATACTTCCGCCTTACATCCCACTCCCACATCGTCTTAGGGATATTGCCATAGCCCTTATTGATCAATGCTATTTCTACCCACTTGCCCTCGTACTCAACCCAGGCGCGATGAATATTGTTATGGTCTATTTTAATCCTTACCTGCCTTCCCACCTGATTTTTATAAGGGCCAGCCGTGTAAAGTAATTCAGTTGTCAGTATTCCCTCACGCCGCACCGAAACGTGACGCTCATGAAGGATATCTATCCAAAAGTGCTCAGGATCCGCTAAAGTCCTCGGAACCTTTATGACGCCATCATGCACTCCGAAGCTTTTCAACCAGCGTTGATTGGAGGTAAGACGATCACCACCAGACCACTCATGCCAGATACAAATTTGAGTTATTATCAATATGAAAAGATCTGTGATGGAATACCTAGCCATGGCTTGTGGGTCTTCGCCACGTGCAATTTTTCGATTTGACGCAATAGCCCCGTTGAGTCTTTGCATGAATAGGGGGTTTATCTTTCCGAATCCACGCTCAACTTTACCGCCACTTTGAGGCCGCATTCTTCTCTGAGGAGTGATTCCGTGCTTATCAAGACCAGCCAGAACAGTTTTCGCGTTTAGATCCCTACCTCCGTCAACTCGGTAGTTCTCTCCCGCCCCATACTGCATCCAGACGAATGTTCCGGCCAACCCGTACTCTTCCAACAATGCGTCTTTGGGCTGGACGGCCATTAGCATTGCATCAGCTAATGTGTTTCTCGAAGGTGCACGATATGAAAGAGCGAACCCCAAAAATGAATCGGTATGATCATCCACAATCAGCGTTAAGTTTGGTCGCCCCAACCACTTTCCGGTTTCGGGGTCGATCGCATGGCAATCAAGTGGACTATTGTCTGCGTGAATTAACTGCAGGGCATGCGTAGTGACTGCTCCGTGCTCAAAGGTATTAAATTTATCGCGTGCAGCCTTTGAGCCTTTGTTGTTCGCTAACGCTTCGCGATCAGAAACACATTTTTTATAACGCCTTCTTATAGTCGCATCAGAAGGAGCAGCCTGGTTAAGATCGAAAAGCCGTGCTCGAGCACCATTAACCATTGCTTGCACCGTGCCCCCGGGGCCTACAGGATCTTCTTGGCTCGCTATAACCATGACGTCTTCAACTTCTTGGCTGAATCGGGTTGCGCCCTTGCGCCTACCTGGCTTACCCGGAACCAGACTCTCCCAATTGGGCCATTTGCGGTACCTAGCCAACAAATCATTGAGCACCGTGAGCTTCACCTTTAGCTCAGTCATGGCCCATTCTTTGTCAGTCTTGGTAATTTTTTCAGCTTTCTCAGCTTCATATAGAGGCTTGATGATTCGTTCCCGCATTCTTGCGGTGAGAATCTGATCGTCATCGTATCGGGATACAGGTTTAGACACTTCAGCCAGGAGGTGCTGTTGTGTGTCATGAGCAATAACTTCCGCCCGAATGCGCTCGCTAATATCTGAGGAGATTTTTAGGAGACTATCCCGATTCGCCTTCCATGGCGGTTCTATTTTTCCTGAGGATTGAATAAGGTAGCTATCAGTTTCGACGTCAAAGTCCAGCACGGTGAAAATCCCATCGCGCTCTTTCAGAAACACACTTTCCCCTACTACGTAGTCCATTATTAATGACTACACGCAGTGTCGGAATTTATGTTTTGATTCATCCTGTTTGGCGACGCCTTCAAGCCTCGATCGCACCACCTTCAGCGTAGGAGGTGCAAGACCTTTCAGCTCGCAAGCGTGGCACACGTGCCTCCAGCAATCGACCTTGGTATACGAGGGGAAATTCCAACGGTCAAATTCTTTCTGAATTATGTAAGTTTTCAGCGGCATGAGCCGGTAACTGGCAGAGGTCTCATCGATAATGCTGATGTACTCCTCAATTGGCGACTCATTCTGGCAAGCGCTAGGGGGAGATGTGATGCGGTCTTTATGATGAGCGAGCCGGAACTTCCTCACTTCCTCAGCCATGTGATCCTCGAAAAGGCGCCATCCCCTATCCAAGATATGCACCCGCGAAGGGCTTAGGGAAAAGCAATGCCCGTCCGACAGCCTGCAGAGCCTGACACTGTCACGCGGCGGCCGATGGATGCTAACAACCACCAGTAGTTCAGGGCCTAAGTCCGAGGTTGCGAAAGCTCCTACGTAGGTCATACATCCTCACCCTGTAAAAAATTTAACTGGAAGAATGATGTAGAGCATAGACAACGATGGTAAAGACACGCCACCGCTTGTCCAAATTACCGGAGATATGTAACTTATTGATTTATATAGGAGCAATTTCATTAATCTCCGTTTTTTTTGGAAAAATAAACGGTGATATCTGAAGGTTTTTATTTGGGACTTTATTTTTCAGGAGCTTACGAATCGGACGGGGGTATAAGGAAATGGACAATTTCTGTCGCCGGCATCACAAACCGGAAGTAATTCTCCGAATTTCAGGGATGTAATCATGCGAATCCGGATCGTCATGTCCGCTCGCTCCGTCAAGCGGTGTTCGATCGTGCACCGCAACGCATGCATAGTGATGGTTGGAGTGATGATGAAATTGATCAGCTTCGCTCTGCTTCACTTCACTGGTTACGAAACACGGCCGCGACTTTCGACGCGCCGTTTCGCGATATGAAAGACCTCCAGGCTGGTTTACGTAACAACAGCCTCAGCACGACACAAAACACCGACTACAACACTTTGGACGAACAACGAGCCCGCTCCGCGATCTCCACGTGTACCGTCCAGGATCCTGCTGGCCTTCATGTTTATCTGGAAAATGCTCTGTTCGACTAAGGTCAATGGTCGTGGCCCACCCCTATAGCCCCCTGCTGCGCCCTCTTCACGCTCACACCTGATCCATAGCCTCGACCACGCCCTGATCCTCACCCAGAAACCCGCCGCTTTGATGCTGCCACAGCCGCGCATAGATGCCGTTCTTCCCGAGCAATTCGGTGTGGGTTCCCTGTTCGATGATGCGTCCGCCGTCCATGACGATGAGCCGGTCCATGGCCGCAATTGTGGACAGCCGATGGGCGATGGCGATCACAGTTTTGCCCTGCATCATTTCATCGAGGCTTTCCTGTATGGCCACTTCGACTTCCGAGTCCAGCGCGCTGGTGGCCTCGTCAAGAAGCAGGATCGGGGCGTTCTTGAGCATCACCCGGGCAATCGCGACGCGTTGGCGCTGGCCGCCCGACAGCTTGATGCCGCGCTCACCCACAAGGGTGTCGTAACCGGTATGGCCTTGCCGGTCGCTCAGTTGACTGATGAACTCATCGGCCTGGGCATTGGCCGCGGCGCTGCGGATTTGCGCGTCGGTTGCATCGGGGCGGCCGTAGGCGATGTTGTCGCGAATGGAACGGTGCAGCAGGGAGGTATCCTGCGTGACCATGCCGATGGCGCCGCGCAGGCTGTCTTGCGTCACTTGTGCGATGTTTTGGCCATCGATGCGAATCTCCCCGCTGTCGACGTCATAAAAGCGCAGCAGCAAGTTGATAAGCGTGGATTTGCCAGCGCCAGAGCGGCCCACCAGGCCGATTTTTTCGCCCGGACGGATGTGCAGGCTCAGGCCATCGAGCACCTGGCGTTCGCCACTGTAGTTGAAGCTCACCTTATCGAAGGTGACCGCCCCTCCGGAGGTCACCAGGACACCAGCGTCCGGCGCATCCTGCACCTTTGGGCCGCGGGTAAGGGTTGCCATGCCATCCTGCACGGTGCCTATGCTCTCGAACAGCGAGGTCATTTGCCACATGATCCAGTGCGACATGCCATTGATACGCAACGCCATGGCGGTGATGGCCGCCACGGCACCTGCGCCGACCTCACCCTGGTGCCATAGCCACAGGGCATAACCCCCTGCTGCCATGATCAATGCCACCACCAATGCCTGATTGACGATCTCGAACTGGCTGACCAGGCGCATCTGGCGAAAGCCGGTTTGTTTGAAATCCTCCATCGCTGCACGCGCGAAATGCGCTTCACGATTGGAGTGGGAGAACAGCTTCACCGTAGTGATGTTCGTGTAGGCATCCGAGATACGCCCGGTCATCATCGACCGCGCATTGGCCTGTTCCTGCCCGACTTTCCCCAAGCGGGGCACGAAGTACCACATGGCCAGCCCGAACAACACGACCCAAGCAACGAAAGGCAGCATCAGTTTCAGGGCGAAGCCGCCGGCCAGTGCGATGATCGCGATGAAATACACCCCGATCCCGGGGGCGATCTCGATCAGGGTGAATAGCATGTCGCGCACCGCTAGCGCAGTCTGCATCACCTTGGTAGTGACCCGGCCGGAAAACTCATCAGAAAAAAACGAAAGGCTTTGCCGCAGCATCAGGCGATGGAAGTCCCAGCGCAGTCGCAACGGCAAGTTAATCGCCAATATCTGGTGCTGCACCATAGTGCGCAACGCGACTAGCCCGACGCTGGTCACCATGACGATGCCCATGCCCCACAACACGCGACTTTCCTGCGCAGCCGCTTCACCGCCTGCCTGCCAGGTCGAGAGCAGGTCCACGACCTGCCCGAGGAAGGAAAACAGCCAGGCTTCGTAAATCGACACACCGGCACTGAGCAGCGCAAACGCAAGGATGTAACCGCGGGCTCCCCGCGTGCAGGCCCACAGGAAGCGAGCCAGGCCGTCGGGTGGCGGTGGTACCTCGTCAGGAGGAAAGGGGTCGAGCCTTCGTTCAAACGCACGAAGCATGGTGTTCTCCAAAAACGATCAAGTTGAGGAGATTCTGCCATTGAATGGTTGCTTTGAGGGTGTTGCGAAGTTTGAGGTATGGCGCTTAGGCAGGTCGCTCTGAGGATTGGGTTGCCGGGGCACACTCGCCCGAGCGCTGGCCCTGGCCGCGCTCGAGGCGTCATCGCAGACTATTCTTGATCTGGGTAACCGACCGGTCGCACCGAAGGAGGTCACTCGTTTGAGCACTGTGTCCTTTTCGAAATCCGCCGCGGTTCGATCTGATGCATGAAGGCAAATCGATCCGCGCCGTCATCGAGTTCCGATGAACTACCGGGTCTGGGGCGCGGCCCCAGGCATTTTTGTCTGACACCCTGAAACGGAGACGCCAGCATGAGTACCTTGCAACTTCACCCTTCACTGGACAATGGTATCCAACCCGCCGCCGCGAATTTCACAGGTGGCACCCTGCAATGCCTGTGTGCGACCGACAAGGTCGAGGTCAAGATCGACGCACAAACTCTGCATAACCACGCGTGCGGCTGCAGCAAATGCTGGAAACCACAAAACGCGACATTCGCCGTTATCGCCGTGGTGCCTCGAGATAAGGTCAGCGTCATTGCCCACGGCGAAAAACTGGCGATTGTCGACGAATCCGCCACCATCCAACGCCACGCCTGCAAGCAGTGTCACGCCCATCTCTTTGGGCGCATCGAGAACAAGGACCATGCGTTTTATGGCCTGGACTTCGTCCACACCGAGCTTTCGCCACAGAGCGGATGGGCTGCGCCAGGATTCGCGGCGTTCGTGTCCTCCATCATCGAAACCGGCACACCGCCAGCGCAAATGAAGTCTATCCGCGAGCGCTTGCGCTCGATCGGCCTGGAACCCTATGACTGCCTGTCCCCGGAGTTGATGGACGCCATGGCGACTCATGTCGCCAAACAGAAAGGCCTGCTCCCCGCCGCCTGATTGATCGGTCGCCGCGGTTTCTTTTCCGGACCGCGGTTGGATCTCGTGAGCAAGGCCGCTATGTGTTTTTGCACATCGGGCGGCCTGAACGACACTTCCACACTTCGGTGGGATGTTTCCTAATAGCAGTCCCCAAGTGAAGCTTGCCGCGTCTAGATCATGTGGCGAGCACCCGGAAGCAACACCAACCCGCCAGCTACACTCATTCGATACATTTGCGCATCGAGACTTCTACCATGGCGACCAAAACCGCAATCGTATTCGCTGGCGGCGGCAGTTTGGGTGCGGTGCAGGTGGGTATGTTGCGGGCCTTGGTCGAGGCCAATGTTCGATTCGACATGGTGGTGGGCGCTTCGGTAGGCGCAATCAACGGTGCCTACTTTGCCGCAAGGCCCGATTCCGCTGGCGTCGAGGCGCTTGCCGGATTCTGGCGCGGGTTGAGTAAAACGGACATCTTTCCGCTCTCCTGGCTCGATACCTGTAGAGGGCTGCTCAAGCGGCGTGGTTTTCTGTTGCAGCCGGCGGCCTTGCACCGATTGCTGGGTCAGGCACTGCCCATTCATCGCATTGAGGATGCGGCGCTGCCCCTACACATTGTCACCACCGACCTGCTCAGTGGCGCCGAGACGGTGCTGTCCAGTGGCGAACTTGAGCAGGCGTTACTGGCCAGCGCTGCCATCCCGTTGGTGTTCCCCTGCGTACAAATCGCCGATCGGTTCCTGGTTGACGGCGGCGTGGCAAGCAATACACCTATTTCGACTGCCGTAGCCTTGGGAGCCACCAACGTCGTGGTCATTCCCACCGGGGTCAGCTGCGCCCTGACACAACCGCCCCGAGGCCTGGTCGCCTTGGCCCTGCACACCGTCAATCTGATGAGCATGCGCCAACTGGTGAGCGACATCGAACACTTCCGCACGCTCACCAGCCTGCACATTGTCCCGCCCTTGTGTCCTGTGGATGTCTCGGTGTTCAACTTTGACCAGACCGAGTCTTTGCTGCAGCGTGCCTATGAGCAGACCCTCCGGTGGCTGGAACATGGGGGGCTCGAACGCACCAAGGTACCGGGAGCCCTGACCATCCATTCGCATGCCCATGAGCATTGAGAAAAAACATCGGGTGTCACTGGACGAGCAACTTCACCCGATGAAACGGTCGACGGTAATTAGCTACTTTGATGGCTCAACCCATTTCATTGATGCAGACCACTTTGGGCTGCGTCATGTCCTCATAAGCAAACCGGACACCTTCTCGCCCCAGACTTCCGTACTTGAAGCCACCGAAAGGCATGGCATCAAAACGATAATCGGAAGAGTCATTGATCATCACGCCACCGGCTTCAATTTGCCGCGCCAATTTCAAGGCCTTGGAAAGATCACGTGTGAAGAGTCCGGCATGCAAGCTGTACTCCGGAGCGTTGGCCAGAACAACAGCATCATCCAGGTGGTCAAAAGGCTCCAGGATGACAACTGGCGCGAAGACTTCCTGCTGCCAGATCCGACTGTTATGGCTTACCCGCTCCAGCACGGTCGGCGCATAGCTTCCCACTTCGCGATGATGTCCGCACAGAAGAACGGCCCCCTCGGCCAGTGATTCATTTACCAATTGTTCGGTACGACGGGCCGCCTGTTCCGTAATCATCGGGCCTACATCCGTTGCTCGCTGGTCAGGATCACCCACTACCAAGGCACGCGTTTGGCTGACAAAACGCTCACGGAAGTCCTCATAAATTGAACTATGTACAAGGATGCGTTGAGTGCCGATGCAATTCTGCCCTGCTGCCCAAAAGGCGCCAGACACGCAGGACTCAACAGTCGGTTCGATATCGCAATCTTCAAGCACGAGAACCGGGGCATTTCCTCCCAGATCCATGGCCAGCTTCTTCAACCCTGCACTACGAGCAATGGCCTCACCCGTGGCAAAACCGCCCGTAAAGGAAATCATCCGAACTTCACGAACCTCCACCAATGCTTTACCCAGATCGACGCCTCCGGTCGCCGGGGTTACCACAGACGGAGGCAGACCTGCTTCCACCAGGCACTCAACCAGCTTGAGAGCAGACAACGGTGCGAGCTCTGAGGGCTTCAGGATCACAGCATTACCACCGGCGATGGCCGGGCCAAGTTTATGGGCGACCAGGTTCAGCGGATCGTTGTAGGGAGTGATCGCGACGATAAGCCCCAACGGTTCTCGAGTGAACCAGCCTTGGCGCGATTCGGAGCCTTCATATGCCTCAAATGGAATCACTTCCCCGGCGTTACGACGAGCCTCTTCCGCCGATAGCTTCAGCGTGTTCACACAACGCTTCACTTCCTTCTCTGCTTGTCGCAGCGTCTTCCCCGCCTCTGCAACAATGAGTTTGGCAAACGCTTCAGCCTCAAGCTCTACACGCCGGGCCGCCTCCTCAAGGATGCGTGCACGGAGGTGACGAGGCATTGCCGCACTCTCGCGCACGCCGATTCGCGCACGTTCCAGCAAGCCAGGAACTGCGGCTGCATCGAGGCAAGGGACGCTTCCCACCAGGCGACCATCGAATGGACTGAACACATCAATCTGTTTGGCTTCAACAAGCTGGATACTGGCCATGCTGGATACGCTCATGACTATCTCCTGTTATTTGCCGTGGGTGGTGTGGATGGCGACGATGTCCGACAGCAATGCGAAGGCCGTCTCGATGCGCCCTGCCCCAGGCCCGGACACCGTGACAGCTCCCAGCAGTTCGGTATTGAATGACACTGCATTCGTAGCACCGCTGATTCCGGCAAGAGGATGTGAATTCGACAGTAAGCGAGCTTCCACACTCGCTCGAACCGAGCCATCTGCTTCACGATCGGCTGAGCCAATCAGTTTCCAGCTCGCGCCATTGGCACTTGCCTGGGCAATATCTTGCGCGCTGATATTGCTGATACCCGAGCACGCTACATCGCTGACATTCAGTCGTGCGTTGAGCAGTTCGTTGGCCAGGATCACCACCTTGAGGCGTACGTCAAACCCTTCCACATCGGCGGTTGGATCTGCCTCGGCGTAGCCGAGCTGTTGCGCTTGTACGACGGCATCGTTGAACGCCAGGCCGTCTTTCATCTGGGTGAGCACGTAGTTGGAAGTGCCGTTCAGGATGCCTTCGAAGCCTTGCACGTTGGCACCCGCCAAGGCCTGCTTGGCCAGACGAATCACGGGGGTGCCACTCATCACCGCCCCCTCGTATTCGAAAGCGACCTGGTTGCGACGGGCCAACGCCTTGAGCTCCGCATCGTGCAGCGCAATAGGCCCCTTATTGGTAGTCACTACATGAATGCCGCTTTCCAAGGCCCAGCGGCAAAAGGTAGAGGCGGGCTCGCCATCCACCGGATTGGTGAAAGTGGCTTCAGCGATGATGTCTGCACCGGAATGCTTGATCACGGTTTCGTTGAAGGCCTCAGCATTGCCGCCGGGCAGTTGAGCGAATGCGCCCTTCTCAACCGGCAGCGCCACCAACTGCTTTGCATCCAGACCGTCTTTGGCAACGATTGAGCCGAGGAACAGATCGGTGACACCGACAATTTTAATAGTGAAGCCGAGGGCCTCTTTCCACTCGGCATTACGATCGGCGACCAATTGGGCGAAACCACGGTTCACGCCACCAAACCCTACCAAGGCAATTTTGTACTCAGTCATAACCGCTGTTCCTATATTGATGTTGTTCGATAGGAACATCCTAAGAGGCGGGCTTTGGCAGTTGAATATGGCAGAGTGCTGTATTAATTGGGCGTTTTGCCCAAGCACGAAGTTGTCTGCGAAATTGCACTTCACATGATCACCCTCTTGCATTCGACCTGACCTGCACGCTTCGTACCCAGGATCGGCAAAGAATTGCCCATTGCCGCCGGTAGCGGCGACAGGCAGAAAGCAGCCAAAAGCAGGCATTGATGATGGCGTGGATCAACTGTTGGAGGTGGTCAGTCACCAACGAGACCTTCGCCAACCAACACAGGATCTGTTCGCGGAGGCCCTAACCTCTGTAGCGGAGAGCGTTGGCTACAAGTGCGAAGGCTGGCAAGGACTGCCTCCGGCTCGGGTAGTAAAGGTGATATCCCGGAAACGTCGGCGCCCAATCCTCAAGAACACGGATCAACCGGCCATCCTCGACGTATGCCTGGACAACATCCTCCGGCGCATAAGCCAGCCCATACCCTTCCAATGCAGCGGACATTGTCTGGGATGAGGTATTGAAGATCATCTGCCCGGGCACCTGAACATGCAGCGCTTTACCGGCTTTGGAAAACTCCCAGGCATACAGACCACCATGGGTGGGTAAACGCAGGTTCGCGCAGTTATGGGTGGTCAGATCCTGGGGGACTTGTGGCTTTGCGCGTTGGGCAAAGTACCCCGGCGCGCCCACCACAGCCATACGAAAGTCAGGGGAAATCCTCACTGCGATCATGTCCTTTGCCACTTGATCGCCTATCCGCACCCCCGCGTCATAACGTTCAGCGACGATATCGATCAACCCGTAGCCGATGTTGATCTCCAGGGTGAGGTCGGGATATTCCGGCAGCAACCTGGACAGTTTCGGCCAGAGAATGGTGGATGCGGCATGGTCGTGGGACGTTATCCGAATAGTCCCTGATGGCTTGTCGCGCAGCTCCCCCAACGCGGCGACTTCGGCTTCTATTCCCTCGTAGTAAGGCACGAGGCTGACGAGCAAACGCTCGCCGGCTTCGGTCGGCGAGGCACCGCGTGTGGTGCGGGTAAGCAAGCGGATTCCGAGGCGCTCTTCAAGACTGCGGATGCTATGGCTGATAGCGGACTGGGACACACCCAGATGGGCCGCGGCCCTGGTGAAACTGCGCTCGCGCGCGACGGTGATAAACACCGAAAGGCTGTTGAAATCGTACTGTTCCATTATGAATTTATCTCATACCGGTTATCTCAGTATGCCACTTCTTGAATGACTCAGATCTTTTTAAAGTAGCTGCATCCCCCAATAACCCAACAGCTTGAGGGTTGGGTTTCCAATACCCTCAAAGGAGATGGATGATGCAAAAGCGCAAAATCGGCAGCAACGGCCTCGAAGTTTCAGCCATTGGTCTTGGCTGCATGGGCCTGACATTCGGCTATGGCCCCGCCACCGACAAAGCGGACGCGATCAAACTCATCAGGGCTGCCTTTGAGCGGGGTGTCACCCTTTTCGACTCGGCCGAAGCCTATGGGCAAGTCAACGAAGAAATGGTGGGCGAAGCCGTTCAGCCATTTCGCGACCAGATCGTCATCGCGACAAAATTCGGTTTCAAGGACGGCAATCCCGTCGCAGGGCTGGACAGTCGGCCTGTGCGCATCCGCCAGGTGGCGGAAGAGTCACTCAAGCGCCTGAAGACCGACTGCATTGACCTGTTTTACCAACATCGCGTCGATCCTGATGTCCCCATGGAAGATGTTGCCGGGGCCGTGCGCGACCTCATCAAGGAAGGCAAGGTCAAATACTTTGGCATGTGTGAAGCCGGCGTAGACGCTATCCGTCGCGCCCATGCGGTGCAGCCGCTGTCGGCGCTTCAGAGCGAGTATTCGATGTTTACCCGTGAGCCTGAACTGGAAATTATTCCAACCCTCGAAGCGCTCGGGATTGGTTTCATTCCCTTCAGCCCGCTGGGCAAGGGTTTCCTGACCGGGAAAATTGATGCCGGCACAACCTTCTCCAGCGGTGATGTACGGAACAATCTGCCTCGTTTTGCTGACGGTGCCCGCGAGGCTAACCACCATCTCGTCGCCCTGATCGGTGAAATTGCCCAGCGCAAACAAGCGACCCCGGCCCAAATTGCACTGGCCTGGCTACTGGCACAAAAACCGTGGATTGCACCTATCCCCGGCACCACCAAGCTGCATCGCCTGGAAGAGAACGTAGGCGGAGCAACCGTGGAACTGACCGCAGAAGACCTTCGTGAACTTGGTGAGGTTCTGGCCAAGGTGCCTGTACAAGGTGAGCGCTATAACGCGCAGATGATGAAAACCATCAACCGCTAAGCGTTCCTTATCGTCTGACGGTGTTCCTTTCAGAGGGCGCCGTTAAGCCCTCGCGTTCCCATTCTTCACTTGCACGAGCGATCAATCACTATGAAATCAGACGAAGGAAACTTCGCCGTCCCGGCATTTGCACGTTACATCCAGGACGTGCTTTTGGAAGAGATATGGCAGCGTCCGCAGCTCCTGCCCCGGGATCGCAGCATCGTGACTATTGCCGCCTTGATTGCACGACATCAGCCAGCCGAAATGGCTCGCCAGTTCGATTTGGCGTTGAACAATGGCATTACGCCCACCGAACTGAGTGAAGTCATCACTCATTTGGCGTTTTATTCAGGCTGGGGCAATGCCACGTTGGCGGCATCCATCGCCAAAGACGTGTTTGAGGCCCGAGGGATCCCGCCAACCGCATTGTCGGATGCACAAGACAACATGCTCCCGGTCGACGAAGCCTTTGAGCAGATGCGCGTCGCTGCGGTAGAACAGATGATCGGCCCCGCTTTCGAAGCACTCGCAGGCTATACCACTTCGGTACTGTTCCATGACCTGTGGCTGCGCCCGACACTAACTCCCCGTGATCGCAGTCTGGTCACGGTCGCAGCCCTGGTTGCAGTGGGGCAAGCCGCTCAAATTCCCTTTCACGTGAATAAAGCCTTGGACAATGGCCTGACCCAAATTCAGGCCGCTGAAGTCATTACGCATCTGGCCTTCTACACCGGCTGGCCGAACGCAATGTCGGCGGCTGCAATCGCCAAAGGCATATTCGAAAAGCGCTCCGAGTAAGTCGCTAGGCAAATCCGGCGCTGTACGTCGAATCGGCGGCCGTGAATCGGTCGTTTCGCGTTAGCTAAGTGCTCCTCTACATCCAGGGTAAAAACATGCAAAGCACCAAATCAGAAGAGCGGCACATCATCTGCGAGCTTCGCTGCGATGATTGCAACATCGAGCGGGTCAAAGCGTTGATCCTGCGATTTGTCGAACCGGCAAGAGCAGAACCCGGTTGCCTGTATTACGACCTCTATCAGAGCTTCGAGGCACCCAATACGTTTTACATTATCGATGGCTGGACAAACCAGCAGGCTGTCGAAGAGCACGCTGGCAACCGGCATGTCGCCAGCGTTATGGATGAGCTACGTCCACTGCTCACTTTCGGCCCCGTCATTACCCTCAATGCTCGTGTAAGTGACTGAGGTCAATCGGCTGGTTGCACTTATGGGAAGCGCCAACGGTTATGCGCTTCAGATTTCACTAAGAACGGTTTTTGAGTGATGTTCGCTTAGGGTCGTTCTCTGACGGTCAAGACTACGAAGCGTGCTGGTCAAGTCCGATACAAATGGCTGGTCAGGTCAGTGCAATTACTCAGTTGTCAAAACACCGCAGAAAGGACGAACGATGTCACGGTGTTTTCCACCCCTGGCATGGCCGCGATTTCCTTCCATACGAGATGGACGCGTTCAGGTGTGGCGGCATTCACACGCAGCATTAAATCGAACTCACCACTGAGTACTTCACATTGCACGACTTCGGGAATGGAGCGCAGCGCAGTCAGTACTTCTTCGCCACGCATGCGGTCGTAGCGGTAGACAAAGATCACCGCGCTGATAAGCGACGTAGGTCGCCGCGACTCGCCGAGAAGTACCGTATAGCCCTGGATCGCACCATCGCGCTCAAGACGCTCGATGCGCTGGCGCACCGCATTGCGCGACAAGTTGATCTTGGCACCCAGTTCGATATGGGCTATTCGCGCATTGGCGGTAAGTTCGGCCAGTATGCGTTCGTCCAACGGATCCAGAATGCGCTTCATGCAAGCCTCTGCTGCGCCAGACGAAGAGCTTGGCAAAGACCGTCCAGATCGCCTTTGGCCAGGTACGGTGGTTGCGCACGCACCTCGACATTGCTCGGAACACTTGCTTGCCAGACGCCCAGTTCGGCCAACAGCGCCGCTGACTTTGCCGGCGCAATTTGCCCGAAGGTGACCATCGGCGCGCCTAGGCTGCGTCGATGGAGCCTGCCGGCCAGTACACCGACAGCGGTGTGAGGATCGATGGCCGAGCCTGTCTCTCGGAACAGCTCGACTACTTCATCACGCACCTGGGATTCGTGTACGGCATAGGAATCGAAGAGTACTCGAGCACGCAGCCATTGCTGGTTGCCGATGCTCATTTCTCCGCAACCTTCAAAATGCTCCATCAGTGCTTTTGTTGAGCAGCCATCGTGCTCGTAAATCTCCCAGATAAACCGCTCCAGGTTGGAAAACAACGAGAAGTCCATCGCCGGCGACACGGTTCTATTAGTCATCCGGGTAGAGTAGCGATTGCAATGAAAAAACTGGTGCAGGGCATCATTGCTGTTGGTGGAGATGATCACCTGATTGATGGGTAATCCCATTTTCTGCGCAATGTAACCGGCGTAGATTTCGGCCGAGCTGGCAGCTGGAACACTAAAGCCAACGGGACGCGAGCCACCGCCCAGTTGCAAGGCCGCGTGGAAGTAAAAAACGATCTGGGCCAGGACGCCGATCCAATTGGTCGAGTTGAAACAGACCGGCAACACTCCGTCCAACGGCCACTCACGCAAGAGTCGGGAGACCAGCGTCTGGCAATCATCGAAATTACCGTCAACCGGAAACAGCTGAACCCGCAGGGGGTCGGCTGCCTGCAAGGCACTGAGTTGCTCAGGCGCAAGCCCGTCGCGCGGATACAGTATCGCCATGCGGGCGGCCGGGCAGTTAGCAAAGGCTTCAAGCGCCGCGACGCCGGTATCACCGTTAGTTGCACCGACCACCAACGCTTCTTTACCGACCTCCTGCAGGAAATGCTCAACCAGGCGCGACTGCAATTGCGCGGCGAAATCCTTGGAAGAACCGGTCGGGCCATGAAACAGCTGGAGTATCCACTCGTTGTGCCCGATTTGCTCAAGCGGCGTAATAGCGCGGTGCTTGAATTGTTGATAGCTGTCACTGAGCAAGGCACGCAGGGTGCTTTCGTCTATGGAAGAGCCAACAAAAGGCGAAATCACTCGCCAAACCAATTCATCAAACGGCAGCCACGACCAACTGGCAATCTGTTTCTCGGTGAAGACAGGCAAACTGGCCGGGACATAGAGACCACCATTTTCGGCGAGCCCCGACAGAACCACACTGCGAAAATCAGCACGCATGTCGCGGCCGCGAGTGCTTACATAATCCATGGCAACTCCAAATCAGTTTTACAAAAGGCGATGGGCTTGAGCCACCAGCCAGGTAGAAAAATTTGCGGCATCAGGTGATAGCACTTCGTTCTGTTCGTGCACCAGATAAAAGGATTCGCTTGCCTCGATTCGGTAATTGAATGGCGCAACCAATTGCCCACTCTTAAGCAAATCCTCGACCACGGAAGACCGTGCCAGCGCAACGCCCTGTCCCAATTCGGCCATGCGGATAGTGGAAATAAGCGTGTCAAACTGAAGACCACGGGAGTAGTCGACGTCGTGTGCTCCAACTCGCTTCAACCAGTAACCCCAACCTTCTTCGTACCCCAACACATGAAGCAGTGAATGGTTCATCAAGTCGCGAGGCTCATGTATGGGTGAGCTGGCCATGAGCTTTGGGGAGCAAACAGGCTGAAGGATGTCCCAAGTCAATCGCTGAGCGTGCAAGCCCGACCACTCACCGCATCCCCAGCGAATCTCCAGGTCATCCTCGCCGTCCGGTTCTTTCACCCAAATATTGCTGATACATCGAATATCAATCTGGGGATACTCCCGACAAAAATCTGCGAGCCGGGGGGCCAACCAATAGTGAAGAAAGGAAAGACTCCCGCGCACCTTCAAATGTCTTCGATTGTGCTGGCCGAAAATCTCGTTTGTGCCGACTGCCAGGCGACTGATCGCGTCTTGTACGACAGGCAGGTACGACTGCCCTTCCTCGGTCAAGCCAAGCCCTCGAGGTAAGCGCTTGAACAGCGCCACACCGAGGTGACTTTCTAACTGACGGATCTGCTGACTCACGGCCCCTTGAGTCAGATGGAGTTCTTCCGCCGCGTGGGTAAAGTTTAAACAACGCGCCGATACTTCGAATGCCCTCAACCAGTTCAAGGGTGGTAGTGACTTTTGACTCATCGGCGCAACCTCATCAGGGCTTTAACTATGCTCAATCATTGCCTGAGAAATTCACGCAGTGCCAGAGGAATGAACAGCGGCGGCTAAAGCCAATCGCTCTGCTCTCTTGTTTCGAGTGACCCAGTAGACGAAATAACACCACGCGATAAAGGGGAGTCCGAAGTAAAGCGCCACTCGCTGCTCAGGATCAAAAGCGATACCCACACAGGCCAGCAAGCAACACAACAGTGCACCGATAGGCACCCATGGATAGCCGCGCACACGGAAATGCAGGTCTTCAACTCGTCCGCCATTAGCAACGTATTGACGACGGAACGCGATCTGGCTGGCAGCAATGCTCATCCACACGACTACGACCGCCAGACCGGAAATGGACACCAAGGCCAAGTAAACCGTATCAGGGGCAAACACACTGCTGAGCAGAGAGGCCACTGCGCCCGCCATACTAAGCACGATGGCGTTCACCGGTGTGCCACGACTGGAGAGCCTGGCGTAGCGCTTAGGCATATGTCCTTGATCGCTCAATGTCCACAGCATGCGCGATGCTGCATACAGCCCCGAGTTAGCGGCGGAAATCAGTGCCGTGAGAATGACGAAGTTCATAATGTCGGCAGAGTATGGGATGCCAATCAGCTCAAACACCATCACGAACGGACTTTCTACGAGCCCCGCTTGCTCTCGTGGCAGTAACGTCGCAAGGACGAAAATGGTCCCCACGAAGAACAGCGCCAAACGTACCACTGTCGTGCGGATTGCCTTGGGCACGCTAGTTTGTGGATCTTGCGCTTCACCTGCCGCAATCCCGATCAGCTCAGTTCCGGAAAATGCGAAGGAAACAGCCAGGAGGGTCATTGCAATGGGTAAAAACCCGGTGGGGAAAAGCCCCTCACGTGTGAAGTTGGAAAGTCCCGCACCCTGCAAACTCTGTACTTGAATAAGACCGAAAATTGCCGCTCCGCCGATCACAATGAATGTGATAACGGTCAGAACCTTAATCAGCGAAAGCCAAAATTCAGTCTCCGCAAACAACCGAACAGAGACAACGTTGCTTGAGAAAACCGCGATGGCAAATAGCGCGCTCCAAATCCAGACGGGTGTATCAGGAAACCACCGAACCATCAGGATGCCCGCAGCTGTAAATTCTGAACCGATAGCTACCGCCCAAGTGAGCCAGTAAAGCCAGGCCACTGTATAGCCTGTGCCTGGACCCAGGTATCGCGTTGCGTAACTACTGAAAGATCCGGTTTCCGGCATCTGGACAGCCAACTCACCGAGACAGACCATGACTAAATACACCATCACTGCACCGATGATGTAAGCGATCACTGCACCGAGTGGCCCTGCCTGATTGACCGTGTAACCGGAGGTAAGGAATAACCCCGTACCTATCACACCGCCCAGTGCCAACATAACAATGTGGCGTGTTTGCATTTCCTTTTTGAAATGCGAGTTTGGATCGGGCTGATTATCTTCGATATGCGTGGACATAGTTTTATTCTCATGAAATGTTCGGACAAACGCCTTGTAACCGACTTCTGGGCAGTACAATTTTGTCGTCGCTGGATTTTATTATTTTCATTCTTCATGAAGGGCTTAAGATGAATATCGAAAGTCCAGTCCGTCTTCAGGCTCCTACCTCAATGAAACGTTGGGCACTCTCAGCGTTAAGGTTTACATCACCGTGTTTACTTCGCACTAAAGCAAAGGCTTGTTTTAGGTCAGCCAATAGATCTGCTGAATCTTCAATACCTACGGACACTCGAACCAAACCTTCGGAGATTCCAAGTGCCTGACGTTCTTCCAAGGTGTTTTCCACGTGACTGGTCGTCCGAGCCGGCCCATAGATGGTCTCGACGGCTCCCAAATTACCCGCCCGATGCGCATATCTGAGCAGCGGCAGCAAACGAGTCACCGTGTCCATGCCTCCTTTCAGCACGAAGCTGACGATGGCTCCGAATCCGTTCATTTGCGAACCAGCGATGTCATGACCTGGATGTTGAGGCAACCCCGGATAGTTCACCGACTCGACCAGCGGCTCGGTACAGAGGTACTCGGCCAAAAGCTTCGCGCTCGCCTGTTGCTGGCGAACACGCAGGGCCAGAGTCTTGATGCCTCGGATGATTAGATACGCCGAAAAAGGATCCAGCGAGGCACCATTGATTTCGCGGTAATGGCGAACTTTAGACATCAGATGCTCGGCGCCGCAAACTACGCCACCGAGCACATCACCATGACCGGACAGGAATTTGGTCGCGCTATGCACAACCACATCAACGCCCAAGGCGAGCGGATTCTGATTCAGTGGCGTCGCAAATGTATTGTCCGCAACAACCAAAGCGCCCACTCGCTTCGCCGCTGCCACAAGGCGCCGAATATCAACGATTTTCAGCGTTGGGTTCGTGGGTGTTTCCAGGTACAGAACGCTGCAGCCTTTAGCGATCTCTTGCTCAAGTGCCACAGTGTCGAGCGTATCGCAAAGGGTTACCTCCACACCCATGCGCGGAAGAAACTCCTCGAAAATCTTGTTCGTACCGCCGTAGCTGTCACGTGTAGATATCACACGCTGACCATAGGACAGGAAGGTGTGTAGTACACCGCTGATTGCAGCCATTCCGGTACTGAAAGCTACAGCCGACTCTGCGTTTTCGAGCTCACAGAGTTTATCTTCCAAGACGCAGACGGTGGGATTGCTCATGCGGCTGTAAATGAAGCCGGGCTCCTTTCCCAATGCCACGTCATACCACTTATCGATATCGTCATAGCCATAGGCGGCACTGACCACGATAGGTGTCTGGGTCGCATTGTAGGGATGTTGAACCTGTTCTCCTCCCCATACGACTCGAGTCCCCATCCCAACCTCTGAAGCCTGGACGGCGCGTTTCTTATTTTCCATAAAATTGTCTCGCATCAAGGGAAACACAACCGTGTTCCAAGTGGGCTTGGGACGACTATATGGAAAGCTCATGCTTGTGAAAAATCATGATATCCGGGAGTAAGGGGGGCTTTTTTTAATGGCTGGGTGTCGGGTGCCCTGACCATCCATTCACATGGCCATCAGCATTGAGTGAAGTAAGTTACCGATAACAGATACCCTCTTTGCCGCGCGCCCTTCCCCGCTACACGTGCTGCCATCTGCCATCAATCGAATAGCTTCTCTGACTGCCCGGCAGGCAGCATATGGAACTGCTAGTGTTAATCCGCATGCCGTCAAAGTCCCTGCAGTCGGGTGGGTGTGAGCCGCCGTTTTGTTCGTGACCGAGTGCTACGCCTGCCGCTGCAGTTCGTTGGCAGTGGTGTAACCCAAGATCTTCCTAATCCATCGAATGGCGCTTAATCCAGGAGAAAAATCATGGCGAAGGTACTGGTTCTCTATTACTCAATGTACGGTCACCTCGAAACGATGGCTGGCGCAGTGGCCGAAGGCGCACGATCCGTACCCGGCGCAGACGTGACGCTCAAGCGTGTCGCTGAAACCATCCCGGCCGAACAGGCAGCAGCCATCGGCGTCAAACTTGACCAGAAGGCACCGGTGGCGACACCTGATGAGCTGGGCAATTACGATGCCATCATCTTTGGTACACCGACGCGCTTCGGCAATATGGCGGGACAGATGCGCACGTTTCTCGACCAGACCGGCGGACTGTGGATGAGCGGCGCGCTGGTCGGGAAAATCGGCAGTGTCTTTGCATCGACCGGCACCCAGCACGGTGGCCAGGAAACCACTATTACGTCGTTTCACAGCACACTCTTGCATCAAGGGATGGTCATCGTGGGTGTGCCTTACACCTGCGCAGGGCTGACCAACATGAGCGAGATCACCGGCGGTACGCCCTATGGCGCGACCACCCTGGCAGGCGCTGACGGTAAACGGCAACCGTCACAAAATGAGCTGGATATTGCGCGTTTCCAGGGTAAACACGTTGCTGAGCTTGCAATAAAGATTGCGGGTTAACGCAAGCACCTAAATGGGCGCGTGTTGCAGGACAGGAGTCGAGCTTCACTGGCCTGTGTAGTACCGTGGCGGATTTCACCACCGCGCTGCTGATGCTCGCTGGTTGTTTGGCAATTCCAGAGAAAGCCTTGTGCGTCGGGAGTCCTTGAAGACGACGTAAGCGTTTTTGGATTCAGAGGAGCGACGTTCTAGTGGGGTCGCTCCTCATCCCTTCAGTCAAACCTGACATCGCCCATAAGTTAAATGATGTGTCTGAGCGGTACTTTTACAAGAGCTCCGCTTGCACTCACCGCCACTTCTAATGAATGCTTTGAACATCGATGTTATCCAATCGAAATGCAGCGCGTTCCATAAGCGCTAAACGAATACCTAGAATTTCATACGTCAGATCTGACATCGCCCCACGTAGGGTCGCTGACAAGTCGGACGCCACTGTTTCGCCGTCTTCATTTTCTAACTCTTTTTGGAAGCGGCTGAATCCACGACTTAGAGAACTTGCCACGTCGATAAGTACATCATCTGCAGAACCTTCTAGCTTCGTCGCTATGCACTCCATGCTACGTCTGCATCGCTCCATCATGTTGGTTACAAATTCAAGCTCTTTGGCATTCATCTCACGTCCTGATTCTGCGCAAGCTGCCGACATAGCACCGATAGCCTCCCATGTCTCATCGTAGAGCCTTAAATTTTCGTCGACTATCAGAGGGTACGGTACACTATATTTCCACTTTTCAGCGAAGGTAGCGTCTGGAAGTAATGAAACTATGAAGATCATGCCCATAGGGGCTAAGCGTCCATTAATTACCGCTCCATAGCTAACGGTTACTTGAGGCGATAGTGCAGCTGCCACTGTGGAGAAAACCCCCTCTGTGGTTAACCAATCAAAAAGCGACTCAACCTTCAAGAGAACGGCAAACTCAGTATCTGGCCATTGAGCACCACTGCCTTCAAGCTGACTACGCGAATACACTTCGACGTTCAACCCTTTATCCGCCATCGCGAGCCGTATCTGTTCTCGGCGAGCGGATGTCAATGAATCAGCCCTTTGAAAGGCATCTTCCGCAGCGCGACGTAGAATTGAGTGGCGACGACTCGTGGTCCGAAAACGGCTTGCGGACACACGGCGTTGATCCGGATTCATAGCGGCGTCGGCAAGTACAGCGCGTATCTGCCGAAGTGTGTCGGCTATTTGAACCAACATTTCCAGAGGAGGCTCGCTGGTCATGCGCCATAACTCTGGGCGATGTAATAACTCCGCATCGCGCACCAAGCTAGCTGTCCGGGCAGCCATAAGGTTCGGCTTTTCCGAAACACCGTCAGTGAGCTCGGTCATCAGCCGCTGCAGACCTGTAACGAAGTTATGGAGCTTGTCATTATCACTCAACTTACCTGCTGCTAGAGGTCCGGTGAGCGATTCATTGATGCTTGGAGGTTGAATGAACGTGGTGAGCAAGTCCCTAACGTGTAGAAACATTTTCCACTTCGCTCCCGGAGTTTCCATTCGACAGTAGTAATCCCCCGCCTCCCTCAACTTAACTCCAAGTTCATTGACAGCGACGGCTAACTCCGTTGTTCGCCGGGTTTCGGTCGGCGCAGCTACCAAACGATTGATCGCTCGAATTTCAGCCTGGTTCCAGGCAATACGTGCTGGTGCAATCACTGCATGCCGCGGCATTCGTTTGGAGTTCTGAGAGTACTCACCATATCCAACGGGACGGCCGTCGCTGAAGATCGCGTCTGCGATGAGGAGCTCGGCATCAGGTACCACAGCGCTCATGGCCGTGCAAAGGCGTACGACCTCCTCGTTCAAGTCTGACTGAACCTCTGGGTGAACGAAACGGACGTACCCAGTCACACTGAGTACGCCGTCGGACTCTCCGATTTCAGGGCGAGTTACCCAAGGGGTCTCATTGTACAAACGACTAATAAGAGCAGGCGTACCTCCGGACATCTCGACAACGGTGCGCGCAGCATCTAAATCTGCTTCTCGTAACGTGATTAGAAAAGCTAGAAGATCTTCCAGGGGCGCTTCAGACAAGTCACCACTTGGAATACACCTGATAGACGGCGGTGATTTGCAACCGACAATTGGCAAGAGCGTAGCCGCGAGCTCAGTTGCCTCGCTAACACTTAATTTGGTAGGCCAAGCGTCAGTAGCCATCTCGATCATAATGTTACGAAGATCGGCGACATCAACTTTCGAGAAGGAGGCGTGCGCTATCTTCGGTTTGGCGAACAATGGTTCGTCGCCGAAATCCACGCTCGCAAGAACAAACATAAAAGTGAATCCGCTTAAGCGGTCATCGATATCTGCGGAACGAGAACTTTCTAACCATTTTTCTGCAACTCGATCCGCGGTTGCGAGTCCGAGGCCATGAAGAACTGGCGTCCAGCACCGCCCTTCTTCTGCCTTTAACCGGGCAGCGAGCCCCTCCAACATCGCTTTTTCCTCTTCAGGCCATCGTCGCAAGACCCTGACGATGAAAGCAGCGAAGGTATCACTCGCCAGGGTTTCAGCTGCCGCTGTAACTACCTGACTTCGAGCTTCACCGAGAAGCTCTCGAATGGCTCCGTCCAGATATGTCGAGCGAATCTCGTGTAACCCTGCAAGCGCTCCGTCAGGCCTGGCACGCACCGCATGCTCATCGACCAGTCGCTGAAGCAGCTTTGCAAAGCGAGGCTCATCCACTCCAGAAAGCATTCGAAGCCGAATTGGATCAATAGCTGCCCCTTGAGCAGCAGCAAAAGAAATGGTCCTTAGAATCATCAGCTCGTCGCCGCGGTCTTCGGCAAGACGACGACGCACCTGCTCACGAATCGTCTCCTCAAGGCGCTCCCCAGCTGTTAGCAAGTGGGTGTACTCGAGTAGTAGGCCGTTACTTAGCTCAAATGGCTCTTGCCAGTGACTGAAAGCTACTGAACCGGACGCTTGTAGGGCTTTCCAGATTCCGTATGCCAGATTCTCATCTAGCTTGGGTCGGATCGTTGGCGAACGAGCTGCGGATGAGAGAAGAAAGATATCCTCTTCTCTCACCGTTCCAATGGCAAGCAGACCTGCCTGAGTCTCCACCTCCCGAACGAGCGTGTCCCATCCTGCCGTCTCCTGACGGCCCACATCATCAACAACGAAACCGACCGGGCGTTCAGGGCTCGCTTCTAGTAGTTTCGCGAGCTGAACAAGTTTTGCTACATCGGCGACTTGCAGCTCCCGAATACGGTACCAACGCACGGCATGGCGTGTATGGTGAGCCGACAACCAGGCAAGTGCTGATTTTCCAGCACCAGAGGGGCCCGCGACCAGTGCAAATCGCTTTGCCTCAAGGCCGGTCAAAACGTCCGCCATCAACTCTGGTCGAGCAAACACTAGGCCGGCCCCGACGTGCCCTGGTGCCACGTTGACACCTCGATAAAAGGCTCCAGCCGGCATTGGTTCGCTGAAATTTGCGAACTCTGCGAGGCCAGCTGTCAAAGCAACGTAGCCGATAGGATCAATAATCCCTCGAACTCCATCAATGCGCATCTGCACGTCGCTGCGGTCCAACGTCTCTGGTTTTTCGCTCGATGCTGAGTAGTTGGAATCAGATGCTTTCCCAGCCTGTTCGCGAAGTTGTTGGAGCACCAGCCGCACTCCCGCAGGCGGTAGTGATGCACTGGTGAGAGCAGCGCAGCCACGATCTAGCGGATCGGGTTCGATCACCAAATGGGTGCGCGCTAGTAAAGCATCGACCATACCATTCTCAGGTTTCCCTAAGGCCTCTGCCACAAGCTTTTCGAACTTCGTCAGATCTTGGCCACTTTCGGCAAGCGCGACTATCCAACCCGTAGGTTGAATACCCTCAAGCGGTCGCTCCAGAACCAGTGCTAATCTCACCCGATTGGATTCACGCCAATCGTGAGGTAGATCCTTAGCACTTTTGGCGAGGTGTTTTGCCGCCTCGGCTTGGGAGAAGACACCCTGAGGGTCATGTCTGGCCTTGAGTTGGGCTCTAAACTCAAGCTCAGGTCCATGCAAGGTAAGGTCGTCGACACCTTCCGGAATGAGCCGCGTCCAAGTGGCTTCACCGCGCCATGCCAATGAGGTGAGCCAAGCGGCCACCGCGTCCTGATATCGGAACCCCCGACCGGCCCGTGCACCTGATCGGGTTACACTCCAAAGCTCAGGATCAATTAATAACTGCCGAGTTAATCCAGGAAATTCCATTTTTTGGTGTCTCTTTCAATTATGTTGCTGAGCTGAATTGAGTTTACTTCGAAGGTAAGAAACGGGACTCAGGTTTCATTGGATAGATAGACATGCAACAAATTATCTGCAACACAGCGCGGATTTAGACGAACAACATCAACATAACTTTTTCATTGTGGGCGACGAATTAAATTCACAAGCCTAGGAAAACCGGGTGCCTAAGGCATGAGTTATAAAAAGCTCAACACCCAGTGAAACGACCTATTCTGTTAAATGAAGGGCGTTTCATCAGCGTTGTGTTTTAAGATTCTCGGTGATTTTCAAATGGCGTTCAGGGCTTCTATCAAGGCCAACTCACCAGGCCCAGTTCTTTGATTCGCCATGCCATAGCGCTGTCAGAGACTCGAAACTGCTTCGCGAGCGATACCAATCGCCGGTTCCCGTAGTTCTCGCAGCGTGCCAAGGCGAACTCGCGGTCAAGCGATCCTTGGGAAGCAAACAGCAACTCCTCATGGTCATCCTTACTCAGGTGGTATGCCGTGATATCCGTGAATCTGAAGGGTCCTACGCAGCCGAATTGAAACTCGAATTGCGCTTTAAGCAGGTTGGGTGGCATGAGAAAGCATGCAGCAAAATAGTCAGCTTCCTGTTCGACTTGGGGTTTGGTCCCCGAAATGGAGGATCCATCGAGTGGACGATCCCGATGCATCACCAATCCATCATGCAGCGTGAGATGGCCGATCTCATGAGCGCCGGTAAACCGCTGGACGTGCTCAGGGTATGCAGTAGAAATAGCGATCTTCTTCGCCTGGCGGTCAATCAAGCCAGCAATGCTTGGGCCGCGCGCGAATTTACTTGATCCCAGATCGGGGAACTTCAGGTAGTCATAGTCAAACAGATAGGCCGCAGCGTCTGGCTCAAGCATCCCTAGTGATGTAGGTTGCCCACTTGGCCATAGGATCTCTTTCTGCTTCCAGATCTCTCGGTGCAACTGCCTAACTTCGTCTTGGATGCTTGCTCGATTCATAGCGCCACCACTACATTGTGTGCCTAAAGATAAATATAGGCACAATATATAGATGCTGCAAGCCAGCAGGAGATTTCCTCGGAATGCAGCCACACACAATCGTATCCTCAAGCACGATGACCGCCTGGCATGAGCTGCTACCGGAAGCACCGCCGCGGAGCACCCTGTAAACCGATACATCCAGCCCGAATCAGGGCGCTGCCGCCTATTGCGATCTCTATAGAGTGTTTAATCCCTACCCCAAACATTTCATTCCAACACGGCATTCAGGGCGGATCGGCAGTTCTAGCTCTAGCGTCCCAATGTTTCCCCCTCCTCCGATACACATGGCATCAACTGCCGGGCACGTCTACTGATGCCCTGCTCCAGCTGGCAGTTGTTTGTGAATGCTCTCGAGAAATAGCACCTCAAAAAACACCTTACCGATGAAAAACAACGCGGGAACAGGTGCAAGGTCAGAAAGCGGGTAACTCAAGAGCCGCCTCGGCCACCCTTCTTCCCGGGCAACGATTTATTCGAGGTTATCGCGTGGGCTGTTGTGCCTGGGGGGATGTCAATCAAGTCCCCCCAATCTGCCAGCCTGCGCTCCCACAGAACCATCGCTCGCTGCCGGAGCAAGCGCCAACAAACTGTTACTTTTTTGAAACACCCCTCCAACCGCTAATCAGTTAATCCGGTTTTTTGACACATCCCCGATATGTGGTCATAACTTTTGCACTCCGCTGGGTCAAAACACGGTGGTTGTCGATGGAATATTGGCATCTTCCGAGGTTTAAGCCTGATACGGAGATAAGCTCATGATTTTCAATGTCCAAAATTTTGGCGCCAAAGGAGATGGCATCACTGACGACACAGCGGCGATACAACGTGCAATTGATGCGGCGGCTGCCGCAGGCGGGGGGCAGGTGTATATGCCGACCGGAACTTACATCGTTTCGGGAGGGGCGGAACCTTCCGACGGTTGCCTGATGCTCAAGAGCAACGTCTACCTGTACGGCGACGGCATGGGCGCAACCACCGTCAAGGTGGCTGACGGCTCCGACACCAAGATCACCGGAGTCATCCGCTCCGCCTATGGCGAGGAAACCCACGACTTCGGCGTCAGCAAGCTCACCATCGACGGCAACCGTGACAGCACCACGGGCAAGATCGACGGTTGGTTCAACGGCTACATTCCCGGGCAAGCAGGCCACGACTCCAACGTCACCCTCGACAGCGTCGAGATCAAGGATTGCTCCGGGTACGGTTTCGACCCCCACGAGCAGACCGTCAACATGGTCATCAAGAACAGCGTGTCCCACGGCAACGGCCTGGACGGCTTCGTGGCTGACTTCCTCAGCAACAGCACCTTCGAAAACAACGTCGCCTACGACAACGACCGGCACGGTTTCAACATCGTTACCAGCACCCACGACTTCACGCTCACCAATAACGTTGCCTACAACAACGGCGGCAATGGCATCGTGGTGCAGCGCGGCAGCGAGAACATCCCCTCCCCCGACAACATCACCATCACCGGTGGCGAGGTGTATGGCAACGGCGCCGAAGGGGTGCTGATCAAAATGTCCAGCGAGGTAACGGTCAGCGGCGTCGATATTCATGACAACACCAGCGCCGGGATCCGCATTTACGGCAGCAACCACGTCGAGATCATCGACAACACGCTCAACAACAACTCCCTGGGCAACCCCGTACCGGAGATCATCATCCAGTCCTACAACGACACCCTGGGCGTGTCCGGCAAGTACTTCAACGGCAGCGATAACACCATCCAGAGCAACATCATCACCGGCAGCAACCTGTCGACCTACGGCGTTGCGGAGCGCAATGAGGACGGCACCGATCGCAACGCCATCATCGGCAACACCATCAGCCACACCAGCAACGGTGCCACGCTGGTCTATGGCGACGGCAGCTACGTCAGCGACACGGTGCCGATGATCACCGTGCAAGGCACGGCTGGCAACGACACCCTCCTGGGCAGCTCCGCCAGCGAGATTTTCTACGGCGTTGCCGGCAACGACACCATCAATGGCGGGGCCGGTGGCGATATTCTGATAGGTGGTGCAGGCATCGACAAACTCACCGGCGGTACCGGCGCCGATACGTTTCGTTTTACCGTCCAGTCCGACAGTTATCGCAACGCAACCGCAAGCTTCGATGACACCATCACCGACTTCGATGTCACCCAGGACAAGATCGACCTCGCCGGCCTCGGTTTCACCGGGCTGGGCAATGGCCGAGGCGGCACCCTGCAGGTCAGCTACAGCGCCAGCAGCGACCGCACCTACATCAAGGATTACGATGCCGACGCCAGTGGCAATCGCTTCGAATTGATACTCTCGGGCAACCTCGCCAGCACTCTGACCGCCAGCCATTTCATCTTCAATCGTGTGCTCACCGGCACCAGCGGCAGCGACTCTCTGCTGGGCAGTGATTCGGCCGACACCCTGCTCGGCCTGGCGGGTAACGACAACCTCAATGGCGGCGCGGGCGACGACAAGCTCGACGGCGGTGCCGGTATGGACACCCTCACCGGTGGCGCCGGAGCAGACGTCTTTGTGTTCTCCAATCGCCTGGACAGTTACCGCAACTACAACACCGGCGGCGCCAACCTTGGCGACCTGATCACCGATTTCGACATCACCGCCGACAAGATCGACCTCTCGGCCATGGGTTTCACCGGACTGGGGGACGGCAAGAACAACACCGTGTACGTGGTGCTCAACAGTACCGGCACCAAGACTTACATCAAGTCCCTGACGGCCGACACCGATGGCAACCGCTTCGAAGTGGCGCTGAACGGTAACTACCTCGACAAGCTGACCAGCGCCAACTTCGTCTTCGCCACGTCGTCACCGACCAACCATGCGCCGGTGCTGGCCACGCCGCTGCTGGACCAGAACGCAAGCGAAAACGCCCCATTCAACTACGTGGTGCCGGCCACCAGCTTCACCGATGCGGATAATGACAACCTCAGCTATACCGCCACCCTGGCCGATGGCAGCGCCCTGCCCGCGTGGCTGAGCTTCAATGCCACCAACCTGACCTTCAGCGGCACGCCGACCAGCACCTCGTCCGGCAATTACAACCTGCTGGTCAAGGCCACGGACCCGGCCGGCGCATCGGTCAGCGATAGCTTCGCCCTGGTCGTGGCCGATGCGCCCGCCAACACCGTCACCGGCACCAACAATGCCGAAACCCTCAACGGCACAGCGGGTGCAGACCTGATCCTCGGCCTCGGTGGCAACGACACGATCAAGGCTGGCGCTGGCGCCGACACCATCGACGGCGGTGCCGGACGCGACTCGCTGTATGGCGGCGACGGCGCCGACACCTTCCGCTATACCAACCTGCTCGACAGCTACCGCGACTACGACACGGGTGGTATCACGGCCACCGACACGATTTATGATTTCACTGCGGGCGTCGACAAGATCGATGTTTCAGGCCTGGGCTTTGTCGGCCTCGGCGATGGCCACAATGGCACGTTGTACATCACCCTCAACGCGGCGGGCGACAAGACCTACATCAAGTCCGCCGAAGCGGATGCCGATGGTAATCGTTTTGAAATCGCCCTCAGCGGCAACTACCTCAACACCCTGACCGCCAGTGACTTCGTGTTTGGCCAGCACGCCCAGCAGGGCATCCTCTACCTGCCCACGCTCGGCCAATCCAATGCGCGCCTGCTGCGCATGACGGAGGACGACAATCAGTCCGGCACGTCGATGCTGGTCAACGACCTGGACCGCTACACCCCCTATGACGTGCACAGCCAGTTCACCGACGCCGATGGCAATGGCATCGACATCGCGGTGGGCGGCAGCACGGTCACCGGCCTGTCGACGCTCAGCGCCGAGGAACTCAAGTTGTGCTGGTGGCTGACCGACACCGACCAACCCGGGGCTGCGCTGTTGCGCGCCGTGACGCTGCTGAGCGACCAGCGCAGCGAGCTGCAATCGATCAATAACGTCACCATGGGCATCATTTGGGGCCAGGGTGAGGAAGCCGCTCAGGAGATCGCCCAAGCCACGGACAAAGCAGCGGCAGCAGCGGCCTACAAGGCTGCGACCCTAAAGGTGTTTGATTACCTGCACGCCCAGTTCGGCAACTTCGACGTGTACATGATGGAAACCGGTCACTACGAGCAGGACGCGGCGCGCGCCCGTGGCTATTCGGAAGACAAGATTGCCTCCATCGTCGAGGGGGTTGGCTATGTCCACGCAGCCCAGGAAGCCATTGCCGCCGAGCGCGCCGACGTCAAGCTGGCGGTGGACTACAACGACCTCCCCTTGCGCTACGAAGTCGATCCGCTGACGTATCCCGACGACGTCTGGCACCTGCACGAGGAATCGGCGGAAATCGTCGGCCAGCGCCTGGCCGACTACATCGCCAATGACCTTGGCTTCCAGGGCAACCCCAACGACAACAACAACGTGCAGGACATTTTCGACAACAACCGGAAGATGATTTCCGGTACCGACCAGGCGGATACCCTGGTGGGCAGCTCGGGCAACGACACGCTGGATGGCGGCCTGGGCGCCGACACCATGACCGGTGGCGATGGCAACGACATCTATGTGGTCAACAACGTGCTCGACCGCGTGGTGGAAAGCAACACCTCGACCTCGCAGATCGATACGGTGCAAGCCTCGGTCAGCTGGACCCTGGGCGCCAATCTCGAGAACCTGGTGCTCACTGGCGTGTCGGGCATCAACGGCACCGGCAATGAGCAGCACAACTTCATCACCGGCAATGCCGGCAATAATGTGCTCAATGGTGCCGCAGGGGGCGACAGCATGAGCGGCGGCGATGGCAACGACACCTACTATGTCGACAACGCCGACGACGCCGTGATCGAGACCAACAGCAATGCGGCGGCAGGAGGGATCGACAGCGTGCACAGCAGCCTGGCGGCCTATACCCTCGGCAACAACGTCGAGCATCTATATATCGATAGCCCTGGCGCCGCCAATGGCACGGGCAACGCGTTGGACAACACGCTGTTCGCCGGAGCCGGCAATAACGTGCTGGACGGACGCGAGGGCAATGACACGGTGTCTTTTGAACGCGCCGCGTCTGGCGTTACCGTCAGCCTCTCGACGTCAGCGCAACAAAACACCGTGGGTTCCGGGCTCGACACCGTGAAGCTCTTCGAAAACCTCACAGGAAGCGCCTACGCCGACACTCTGTCGGGCAACAGCGCCGCGAACGTTCTGAACGGTGCGGCGGGCAACGATACGTTGGTGGGCGGTTCGGGCGCTGACCGGTTGATCGGCGGTGCCGGCACCGACAACCTCACCGGAGGCACTGGCGCGGATACCTACGTGTTTGATGCGCTGTCGGACATGGGCGCCGGCGCTTTGCGCGATGTGATCAACGGTTTCAAGAGCACCGAGGGCGATCATCTGGACTTCACCGGCCTGGACGCCAACCCGCTGACCACTGCTATCGACGTGTTCACCTTCATCGGCGCCAACGCCTTCGACCCTGCCGACGCCACCGGCCAACTGCGCTTTGCCGATGGCATTCTCTACGGCAGTGTCGATGCCGACGCCGCCCCCGAGTTCGAGATCGCACTGGTGGGCGTCACGGCGTTGCACGCCAGCGATTTCACAGCCTGAGTCAAGCCAGAAGGGGATTTGCGGTGCCCGAAAGATCACAAACCAACACAGACGATGTCGGGGTATAGACGCATTTTGTGGCGAGGGAGCTTGCTCCCGTTCGGCTGCGAAGCAGTCGTGAGCCGATGGACTCAGTCTGCCTGATGCGGCGCATTGAACGGGTTTTGGGGCTGCTTCGCAGCCCAGCGGGAGCAAGCTCCCTCGCCACGGGCGCTACTTGAAACCAAGAGGTCGCGCTTCTCGGCAGCCCCTCCTGTAACCCAACCACCGCCAAGCGGTATGACAAGTTCTGAGCACTGACTTACACTGCGATACACCAATGCGAACGAATGACTATTCAACGCATCGATAAATCCCACGGCAATCCGGGCATCACGTAATGATCTGGGTGAAGCCAACATGAAAACGGTCACGGCCCTTTTCACCTGTCTACTCGCTGCCGGCGCATGCGCGGCGGCGAGTACCTGTGTCAATGCTGCGTCAACTTTCCAGACCAGCTTCGACTGCGCCGAGGCAAAGGCGTCCGTCGAAAAACTGATCTGTCGCGATCCGCAACTGGCGCAGATGGATATCGAACTGACGCGTCTTTATCGCCTGGCGCTCACGGACGAACATTCAGTGCCACGTCCAGACAAGATCATTATCGACCAGCAGTTTTGGGTCGATGCCCGCAATCAATGTGCCTCCGAGGCTGCGCCCAAGGCGTGCACGATCCGCAGTTATGCCGAGCGTGCGCACCAACTGCGCCAAGGCTCGGCCATCGTGAGAACCAAGGATCCAGACAGACTCACCGAAGGCCCTTTGGCTTTTCGTTGTACAGGGCTTAACCCGCTGATTGCCGCGACCTTCTTTACCACGCAGCCTGGTGTCGTGTACCTGAAATGGGCGAACACCTCGATCGTCCTGAGCCAGGAGCAGAGTGAGTCGGGCACCCGATACGCAGGCAAGGATTACCTGGGAAACTACAGCTTCTGGCAAGACGGCAACGTGGTGCTTTTCCAGAAGCCAGGCTCAGGGCCAATGAGTTGCAAGGCCGAGCCGGTCGGTTGATTTTTCTGGCGCGAGTACGGCTGCCCTCCTCCCCAATTCTGCCCCGCAAAATCTGCACGCAAAAAAAAAGCCCCGAAACCGAATAAGGTACGGGGCAAAAAATTGGTTGGTTGCGGCCAACCAAAGGAGCGTTCTTCAAAGCAGTTACGGGTTACAGGCATTCCTGCGCGGCACGTTCGAAACTCGAAGGCATGAAGTTCGATGCCAGCAAGTGACGCTCGTACAAAAACACCTTGCCGCCGTTCGGGGCTTTGTAGGCTTCCAGAACGTTGTCCGCGGCGACTTTGCTCGGCACCACGATCCGGTAGCTGCGCTGGGTTTGCGAGACCGTCGGGTGCAGTGCGCTGCCCTGCAACTTCGGCACCACGCAATCGGCGTACTCGGCAGGCGTTTTTTTCGTCTGCAAGGTCAGCGTCGGGTCGTTCGGCGCGGAGGCACAACCGGCCAGCAGTAAGGTGGCGAAAGCCATGACAGGAACAAATAAAGGGCGCATCGGCGAAGTCCTGAAATAAAAGTCTGTTTCGTTGAGCAACGGTTCGGCGTCACGGTCGCCGTCGTTGCGGTTATGGTTTGGGTGTTCAGCCAGCGGTCACCAGAGCCTTGAGCGAGTTATCGAACTGCTTCAAGGCGCTTAGTTGCAGGTCGCGTTGCTGGTCGATCTGGGCGGCAATATCGGCTGCAGCTTTACGGTGTACCCAGACCGAAGGCATTTGCTTCTCGACGGCACCTTCGGCCTTGCCGATGTATTGCAGGTTGGCGTCGTAGAACCGCGCGGCGAAACGTGCCTCGACCTGACTGTTGTGTTGGGTCAGCAGGCGGTTATGCGTATCGAGCATCACCACCACATCCGGATGGGCCTGCACCAGCGCATCGAGGTTGTCGTAGACCGTCACGGACAGGAACTGCTGCTGCAGCGAACTCATCAGCCAGTCGATTGCCAATTCCGGGTCGGAGCTGTTGATGAACGCGTTGCGAATACGCGAATCCAGCGCATCTCGCGCGCCGTTCACCGCTACATCGTGGTAACGCTCGAGGTATTGCAGGTTGTCCAGGGTGTTTTCGCTGTGCAGCACACCGACGGTTTGCGAATGCTGCAACCCGGTGCTGGCGCCGGCGATGGGCAGAAAATGGCACGACTGGGCGTCGTCTGCGTAGGCGGTTGCAGCTGTAGCAACCTCGCCCATCAACAGGGCGACAATTGCCAGTCGGGTCAATGTCTTCATCGCGCAAATTCCTTGAGCTGCGTCTTCGATGGAGGCGATTTTCCGCCTTTACCCGACCCAGCAGAACTTGCGTTTCTTGATTGTCACTATTACTTGAACCGATAGTTGCGCCGCGTCGCGTGCAGTTTCTCCTCGATCACGCGACGCTCAGCTGATTTCTCCCCTGCGACTTCGCCGTGTAAAGCGCGCGGTCTGCACGACCGATCAGTGCCTTTTCATCAGGGTCGCTGCCGTCGGCGACATAAGTCGCTATCCCCAGGCTGACGGTCACGATACCTGACGGGCTCGACAAGTGCGCAAGTTGCTCGGTAGCAATACCGGACAGGATCGCCTCGGCAACCGTGCGCGCTCCTGATTCGTCCGTGTTGGGCATCACCACGGCGATTTCTTCTCCGCCATAGCGAGCCGCCATGTCACCCGGGCGACGTACGCAGTGCTTGATCGCCTGACCGATGATCCGCAAACATTCATCTCCGGCGAGATGGCCGTAGTGATCGTTGTAGCGTTTGAAAAAGTCCACATCGATCAGGATCAGTGACAACGGGCTTGCGAGGCGCTTGGCGCGTTTGAGTTCGACATCCAGAAACTGATCGAAATGGCGGCGGTTGGCGAGGCCGGTGAGTTTGTCTACGCTGGCGAGAACTTCCAGTGTCTGGTTAAGCTCGATCAGTGCGGTTTGGGTGGCGAGCAATTTTTCCTCCGCCCGAATACGCCGACTGATGTGGGAAATCAGCCTGCGCCCCAGTGCGACCAGGAGCCCCAACAACAGCAGAACTACAGCGACAGATTGCTTAGTCTGACTGAGCCACGCTTGCATTGCCTCGGCCTGCCCCACCGCTACCGTCGTCACGAAAGGATATTGATCGCTTCTCTTGAACGCGTAGAGGCGATGGATGCCATCGACTTTCGACGAAAAATCCACGGTGCCCGATGAGGTGTTACGCAAGTATTCGGAGAATATGGGCGCGCGCGACAGATCACGGCCGATGTCTTCCACTTGAAAGGGATACCTCACCAGCAGGCGCCCTTCGGATGAGGTCAGGCTGATGGCGCCGAATTGCCCCACGTGGATGCTTCGATAAAGTTTGAGGAAGTGTTCGAGGCTGATAGTCGCGGCGATTACCCCGGCAAAACTTCCATCAGGGTGATCGATGCGTCGGCTGACCGAAATCACCCAGGCGCACGTGGCACGGCTGAGAATCGCCGGGCCGATATAGATGCCGCGATCCGGAGTGTCGCGGTGATACTGGAAGAACGCCCGATCTGCGTTGTTGCTATTGGATGAGATCGGCATGTTGGTCGAGAATACCCAGTCCCCTTGGGCGTCATACAGCACCACGCTATTCAATTGCGGGAGTGCATCCATCTGCTGGGCAACCAACTTGCTCAGCCGTTCGAGTTGCTGCGGGCCGGTGCCGTCTTTCTCGATCCTTTCTGTCAGGCCCATCAACAGCACTTCACTTTGCTTGAAGGCGCCCTCGGTATAAGTGTTGAGCGCCTGGGTCAGGTTCAATGTGTCGGTATTGATGTCGCTCAAGGTGTTCTGTCGGGCTGTCCATATCTGCCATGCCGTCAGCAGCACCACGGAGACACACACCAGAAAGATCAGAAAAGTGGCAAGTCGAAGATCGCGTTTCAAGGAAGTACCGGACCGTTAAGTACACAGGCGTCAAAGGCTGCGCATTATAGAGGGCTTTCGAGCAGCACTGCTGATGCATGCAAAGGTTGACCTACTAAATGTGGCCTTGCACCGGAAATGCCTCCACCCTCAGTTTCTCCATCACCAGTTCAATGAAGGCCGATACCGCCAACGGCAGATGCTGGCGGCTCGGGTAAAGCACGTGCAGGCCAAAACCTGCGCGCTGGTAGTGTGGCAACACCCGTACAAGTCGGCCCGCCTGAAGATCGAGCAAGGCGAGCGTCGGCGGCAGCAGCGCGATGCCCAGGCCGGCCACCGTAGCCTTGCGCAGTGCCTGGGCCGTGTTACCGGAAAAACGGCTGGCGATTTGCACCTCTTCCTCCACGCCTTCAGGCCCGGTAAGACGCCAGGTGGTGAAGCCGCTGGGATGGGCGAAACTCACGCAGTCATGGTTCACCAGGTCCTGCAACGTACCGGGCATACCGCGTGCAGCGATGTAAGCCGGACTCGCCACCAGGCCCTCGCTGCCTGCGCCGAAGAGCTGGCGTCCGACGTAGCCTGAGTCTTGCAGCGGGCCGCCGCGAAACGCGATGTCGATGCGCTCGGCGATCAAATCGGCGCGGGCATCACTGAGCACGAAATCAAGCCGCACCCGCGGATGCGCGGCGAGAAAGTCAGCCACCCATTCCATTGGAAAAAAGTCGAAGAAATCCGCCGTCGCGGCAATGCGCACCAAGCCGCTGGGTTCCTGGCTGCCCGTCATCAACTCGTGCCCCGCCTCGATCAGCCCGTCCACCGCGCCCACGCAGCGCTCGTGAAAAGCCTGCCCGGCATGGGTCAGCGTCAATTTGCGCGTGGAGCGTTGCAGCAGCCGTGTGTCGAGTTGCGCCTCGAGCTGCTGGACACGCCGGCTGACGGTATTAGGCGGCATGCCCAGCCGCCGCGCCGCTTCGGCAAAGCTGCCGCTGCGGACCACTTGGACAAACAGGGCAATGTCATTCAGGTCGAGCATAAAACGATAATTCCAGCCATAAATGGACGAGCGCAATCCAATTGTGCCATCTAATCAACCAATCTGCGTCCCCTTATCCTTCTTGCATCGCGGCAGTTAGCCCTTTAACTGCGTCAACCACAGGCAAGGACATCGTATTCCATGACTAATACCTCATCCCTCTCCCTTATTCAGAACCGCATCCTTTGGGGCGTTCGCATCTTTCTGGCCTTGGCGTTCGCGGCGGCCGGCATCGCCAAGCTGGCCGGTGTGTCGCAAATGGTCCAGGTGTTCGACGCCGTCGGCCTTGGGCAATGGTTCCGCTACCTGACCGGTGCCATTGAAGTGGCTGGCGCTGTGTTGCTGCTCATCCCGGTCACGAGTTTTTTCGCCGGGCTGCTGCTGACGGCAACCATGGCCGGCGCCGTGGTCACCCATCTCTTTGTGATTGGCGGCAATCCCGCCCCTGCCCTGGTGCTGCTGGCGATGTCTGCCTTCGTGGCCTGGCGGCAGAAGCCCGTGACCTTGCTCGCTGCAGCGCGCTGATCCTTGGGAACGGCGACCGACATAAGACTTGAGGGAAACCTATGAACAGCATCGTCGCAACACCAACACGCGCCATCGTTCACCGCACATCCGGCAGCACTCACGGGCCGATCACGCGACTCATGAGCCCTGGCGACCTGGGCCAGTTGTTGAAGCCCTTTGTGTTTCTTGATCTCTTCGGCTTCAAGCCCCAAGGCGGGCAGAAAGGTTTCGGCATGCACCCGCATTCAGGGATCGCAACGCTGACCTACATGATCGAAGGCGGTGTGGTTTACGAAGACACCACGGGCAAAACCGGGGTGCTGCCCACCGAAGGTGTGGAGTGGATGCGCGCCGGTAATGGCGTGTGGCACGACGCTAAACCAGTCGGCGACAGCTCAATATCGGGCTTCCAGCTCTGGGTCGCCCTGCCCGCATCGCACGAAAACGCACCGGCTGAGAGTCTCTACCTGGCGCCCTCGCAGATCCCGCAAGCAGGCCCGGCGCGTGTGCTGCTCGGACGCTACGGCGCCGCGCAAAGCGCGATTGCAGCACCTTCGGACATGAACTACCTCGTCGTGCGCTTGAAAGACGGAGAACGCTGGCGCTACACGCCTCCCGCCGGTCACAACGTGGCGTGGCTGGCGGTCAATGCCGGTCGGCTGGACGTTGGTGGCCCGGTCAATACTGGCGAGCTGGCGGTGTTCGAAGAGTCAGACCAACCCATCGATTTCGTGGCGCACGGCGACACGTCTTTCGTGCTGGGTTCGGCGGTGAAACATCCGCACGATTTGGTGATGGGGCGTTACTCGGTACACACCAGCAGAGCGGCGCTGGTTCAGGGCGAAGCTGAAATTCAGCGCATTGGCGCGCGTCTGTTTCATGAGGGGCGGCTGGACTAGCACTGATCGTTCCCACGCTCTGCGTGGGAATGCAGCCAGGGACGCTCCGTGTCCCTTCCGGAGTCGAACGCGGAGCGTCCGTTGAGGCATTCCTTTGCTGCGCATGGGAACGATCTGCTTGCAACCCCCGACTCAATCATCCTCATGCAACTTGATCCCACGCTTATGCAGCAGATACGGCACCAGCAGCACCAACAACGTCAGCGCCAGGACCGACGCTGCAATCGGTTGTGTCACAAATATCATCCAGTCGCCCTGGCTGATGGACAAGGCGTTGCGCAGCTGTTTTTCCGCCATTGGCCCCAGCAGCATGCCGACGATCACCGGGGCGACGGGGAAGTCGAAACGCCGCATTAACACCCCGGCCCAGCCGATGCCCAGCATCAGGAACAAATCGAAGGATGAGTGGCGCATGCCGTACACGCCGATGGTGGCGAACACCAGAATGCCGGCGTTCAGGTACGGCCGAGGGATCTGCAACAGTTTGACCCACAGCCCCACCAACGGCAGGTTCAACACCAGCAGGATGACGTTGCCGATGTACAAAGAGGCCACCAGGGTCCAGACCAACTCGCCCGAGGTCTGGAACAGCAGCGGCCCCGGTTGCAGGTTGTAGTTCTGGAACGCCGCCAACAGAATCGCCGCCGTGGCGGAGGTCGGTATGCCCAGGGTCAGCAGCGGCACCAGCGAACCGGTGGCGCTGGCGTTGTTCGCCGCCTCGGGACCTGCGACGCCTTCGATGGCGCCCACGCCTTTGCTGGCGGCGAATTCTTTCGGGTATTTGCTGAGTTTGCGTTCGGTCGAATAGGACAGGAACGTCGGGATTTCCGCGCCACCGGCCGGAATTGATCCGAAGGGAAAACCGATCAAGGTGCCCCGTAACCACGCGGGAACCGAGCGTTTCCAGTCGGCGCGGGTCATCCACAATGAGGTCAGGCGGTGTCGGCCGGCCGTTTCTTCCTTTTGGTAGAGCACGCCGTACAGGGCCTCACCGACGGCAAACAACCCCACCGCGACCAGCACCACTTCGATGCCATCGACCAGTTCGGGAACCCCCAAGGTGTAGCGGGCAATGCCTGACGTCGAGTCGAGGCCGATCAACCCGATGGTCAGCCCGATGCCCAATGAAGCAAAGCCGCGCAGCATCGACGCGCCGAGCACTGCCGACACGGTGGTGAAGGCCAGCACCAAAATCGCGAAATACTCCGCCGGCCCGAACTTCAGTGCCAACGTCGCCACGAGGGGCGCGAACAACGTCAGCAAGATCGTTGCGATGGTGCCGGCCACGAATGAACCGATGGCAGCCGTTGCCAGCGCCGGACCTGCCCGTCCGTTGCGGGCCATGAGGTTGCCTTCCAGGGCCGTGACCATGGAGGACGATTCCCCCGGGGTGTTGAGCAGGATCGAGGTGGTGGAGCCGCCAAACTGAGCGCCGTAATAGATGCCGGCGAACATGATCAGTGCCCCGGTCGGATCGACCTTGGCGGTAATCGGCAGCAGCAAGGCGACGGTCAGCGCCGGTCCGATCCCCGGCAACACACCAATTGCAGTGCCCAGCAGACAGCCGATAAAACCCCACATCAGATTGATCGGCGTCAGCGCGCCAGCGAAGCCGATTGCCAGACTCGAGAGAATATCCACCTTGTCGACCTCCTGCAGCCAGGATCAGATCCAGGCGTTGATCAAGGGCGGAAGGGAAACCCCTAGCCCGGCGGTGAAAAGCCAGTAAATCGGCAGCGTCAGGGCGATGCCGATGGCCAGGTCTCGAACCGGGCTGCGACTGCCAAAGCCCCGTGCCGAACAGGCAAACAGCAATGCAGCAGCCAATACGAAGCCGATGTAGGAAATGAGCAACGCCACGCCCACCAGCCCTGCCGTAACCCAGGTCGCCCCGGACTTGCCGCCGGGCTCGGCCCCGGAAGTCTCATGATCATCGGCGAGGTTGCGAAAACCACCGGTGAGCGCGTGGTAGCACATCAACAGACCGACGGCGCCCAGAAATGCCGCGACGGCATAGGGGTAGACGTAGGCCGGCATGATCACGAACCCCATCTCGGCGGGAAACCGCGAGGCGCCGACCGCCAATACCGCACTGATGATCACAATAGCGATGCCGATCGCCAGTTGGGCCGGCCTTACGCTCCAACGCCCGGCCATCTCAAAGCAGCCCGACCTTGACCAGCATCGCGCGCAGGCGTCCGTGCTCCTCGTCGACGAATTTGCCGAAATCATCCCCGGTCAGAATGCTCGGCGACCACGCATTGGTTTTGACGTTTTCTTGCCAGACGGCGCTTTTGGTGGCGGTCAGCACGGCTTCCGTCAGTGCCTTGCGCTGCTCAGGCGTCAGGCCCGCGGCGCCGTAAACACCCCGCCAGTTGCCGATCGTCACGTCATAGCCACCCTCTTTTAGGGTCGGTGCATCGATGCCTTCAACGCGGTTGGGCGCGCCGACGGCCAGTAAGCGAAACTGTTTCGACTGCACGTATTTGGCCAGCTCGGCGTAGCCGCCAGTGATCACCGTGATGTGGCCCCCCAGCACCGCGGCAACGACTTCGCCGCCACCGGCAAAGGCGACGTAATTGACCTTGTTGACGGGGATGTCCATTTTGCTCGCCAGTTCGGCGATGCCGATGTGGTCGATCGAGCCCTTGGAGCCGCCGCCCCATTTGATGCTGGACGGGTTGGCTTTGAAGTCCTTGAGCAAGTCTTCCAGGGTTTTGTACGGCGAGTCGTCGCGTACGGCGATCACGTTGTATTCGGTAAACAGCCGGGCGATCGGGGTCACGTCCTTCAAGGTAATTTGCGGTTTGTTCTGCTCGATGGACGCGACCATGATCGCGCCGACCACGATCAGCGCATCGGGGTCGCCCTTGGTGGCATTGGCAAATTGCGCCAATCCCAGGGTCCCGCCAGCGCCACCCTTGTTCTCGAAGGTGGCGGCTTTGGCCGTTTGGGCCTCGACCATGGCTTTGCCCAGGACCCGCGCGGTCTGGTCATAACCGCCACCGACCGAACCAGGGGCCATGAACTTGACGGTGTCCAGGGCAAAAACGGGGGATGTGAGTGCGGCGGCGGTAATGAAAGCGGCGAGGTTGCTGCTGAATCGACGGGTCAGTGCAAACATGAGACGTCTCCGAATAGCCGTTCTTGTTGTTTTCGATCAGGGAAGAGCCCCTGTTCGGTGAGCATGCGTCTGGAGACAAGCGTAGGCCATAGTTGCGTTTGTTGGCGGCCTTTGCATGGTCTGCCGACCATCTTTGTGCCGATTTGCCTTGAAGCAAAAACAGCACATCGACTCAATAACTGCGTCGAAATCTGCGCAACCATAGGCCTTGTGAACCAACCCTCAATCCACTTGCAAGGACATCACCATGGCCATCGCAAAAGCTGTACCGGGAAAAACCCTGCTGACCCCAACCGACCACACCCTGATCATGATCGACCACCAGTCGCAAATGTCCTTTGCGACCAAGTCGATCGATGCCGTCACCCTGCGCAATAACGCCGCACTGGTGGCCAAGGCAGCCCGGGGCTTCAAGGTGTCGACCATCCTCACCACCGTTGCCGAGAAAAGCTTCTCCGGCCCGATCTTCGACGAAATCAAATCGGTGTTCCCGGAACACAAAGTGATCGACCGTACCAGCATGAACACCTGGGAAGACGAGCGCATTGCCGTTGAAGTCAACGCCATCGGCAAACAGAAAATCGTCCTGGCCGGCCTGTGGACCTCCGTGTGCATCGTCGGCCCGGCCCTTTCGGCCATCGACCAAGGCTTCGAGGTGTACTTCATCGCCGACGCCTGTGGCGATGTCTCCATCGAAGCCCATGAAATGGCCGTGCAGCGCATGATCCAGCTCGGCGCCCGCCCCATGACATCGCTGCAATACCTGCTTGAACTGCAGCGCGACTGGGCACGTACCGAAACTTACGATGAGACGGTGAAAACCTCTATCGCCAACGGTGGTGCCTATGGTCTGGGCCTGATCTACGCCAAGACCATGTTCCACGCCTCTGAAGGCCATTGAGAATAAACAGCGACTCTTCGGAGTCGCTGTTTCAGGCGGGAGATTAATGATGTTTTCATTGCCAACCCTCCCGCGCATTTCCGGTCGGAAGGACGTATCCAAAGCGTCCTTCTGGCTCTGCGTGTTTTTTGCCGCAACAGCCCTGGCGGATGAGGCACCGGAGTCCGAGCAAGGATTTCTCGAGGGTGCGAAGCTTGAGGTGCTCAGTCGAAATTTCTTCCTCAACAGCGACTACCGTTCACCCCAGCCTTCGGGCAAGAACTACAAACAAGAGTGGGCTCAAGGCTTTATCGGCTCTTTTGAATCTGGATTCACCCCCGGCACGCTAGGTGTGGCGACTCGATTTACCTGGCCAACTCGATCAAGTACGCCGACTTCAACGGCGCCCACGAACGCTCCTGGCAGGCACGCTACGACCTCGACCTCGGCGCTTATGGTATCCCCGGCCTGAGTTTCATGACGCGTTATGTCAGGGGCAGCGACATCGACGGCACCCGTGCGCCCAAGGGTGGGGCCTACAACCCGTTCGACCCGACCATCGGCGAGTACGTACCTCAACAGGGCGATGGCGGGCGACATTGGGAGCGCGACATAGACCTGCGCTACGTCGTGCAGTCAGGCTCCGCCAAGGGTTTGTCACTGCAACTGTCCCATGTGTCTCATCGGGCCAACACCGCTCAGGCGGGCGATGACATCGACAGGGTTTACGTTGTCATCCAATACCCGCTGACCTTCGGCCATCTGTGATCGACGTCACCGTGGAAATGGCGGAAGGCAGCCGGAGTCGAACCGGCCCGGGAACGGATGCCGTCCCCAACCGGGTTTGAAGCCCGGCCGCGCCACCGGGCGCGATTACCTTCCTTGAAGTCACTCTGGCGCCTGTTGGGCCAGTGCATTGTCGAGCCGGATATGGCGTCGATCGCCAAAGCGGCGGGTCAGGCCGAGCCGGTCGAAGTACTCAAGAATCTGAATGCTGCGCTTGCGCCCCAGGCCCACGGCATCGCGAAACGCGGCGACCTGAATCACCGGCTCATCTCTGGCCAGTTGCACCAGCATAGCCGCCAATCGACGCACCAGCGTTTCGGTGTAAAACAGGTCACGAACCACCTGATGCAACAACCCTAGTCGCGCCATCTTGCGCAGCAACAAACGCACGGCGGCTTCTTCATGGCCAGTCGCTTTAGCCAAATCACGCACCCACGGTGGATCGAAACCCGCCTGTTCGAACAGCGGCTGTAATTGTTGCCACAGGCTTTCGTCATCCTCGCTCAAACGCACTTGATGATCGGGCAAATGCAGCCATGGGCCGCTGGCCACGATTGCTCCACTGGCCAGTAATTCGTCGAGCAGGCTCAGGAAAGTTGGCCGATCCAATGCAGTGCCGGCGAAGCGACGCAAGCGATCCCTGTCCGGTCCCATTTGGTCCGGCTCGAGTTGATGAAAGCGTGCGAGGTGTTCCAGCAGCGGCGCTTTCAGCGCTTCCCAACGCACCGCGCTGAACAGCAACGGCCCCTGCCGCGTATCGATGAGACGCACGTCATCAGGCAATTCCCAAGTCTCGCGCGGACGATTGAATTGACGCTCCAGTCGCTGCGGATCGAGCCCGGTGTCGCTGTTGGCCAACAGCGCCGGCAGTGCGTCTTCAAGGCTATTGGTGGTGGCGAGCGCTTGTAGCTGCGCCAATCGCTCAGGGCTGCGACGATGTCGGGCCAGGGCGAACGGGTCCAGCACTTGGCCACCGCCAAGGGTGCGTTGCGCACTTTGGTCACGCAGGATCAAGCGGTCGCCCTTCACTGCCAACACCGGCGCATTGACCAGCAGTTGCGCGAACATCTGCCCGCCCGGTGCCAGGCTGGAGCCTTCCAGCAAGGCCACCCGCCCCGTCACGTCCTGAGTTCCAAAATGTACATGCACCGGTTGAAAGTGTTCGAAGCTTCGCGCTTCGCTGGGCAACACGGTCATCTGGATATCCAGACGCTGGGTCGGCGCGTGCAGCCATTCGGCCAACAGCCAGTGGCCGCGGTGAATCTGCTCCAGGGCCAAACGCTCGGCACTCAGGTTCAGCGCGACGCGCTGCCCGGCCATTGCGTTGTCAGCGGCCTGGTTCTGCGCATGCAGGCCCCGCACTCGCACGGGTTTGCCCAGTGGACTCAACATCAGCGTATCGCCCACCGCCACCCGGCCGGACAACGCGGTGCCGGTCACTACGATACCGGCGCCGGCCACGCTGAAGGCCCGATCAACCGCCAAACGAAAACCGCCGCCGGCGCTGCGTTGAACAACCTCATGCTGTGCATCCAGCAAGACTTGGCGCAGTGTCTCGATGCCCTCGCCGGTCACACTCGATAGCGCGATTTGCGGCGCGTCGGCATAAGGTCCGGGCGCCAGTAATGCTTCGATCTGCTCACGAACAGCCTGCACCCGGGAAGGATCAACCCGGTCGCATTTGCTGATTGCAATCATTGCCCGAGGAATGCCCAGCAACTCGACAATCGCCAAGTGTTCACGGGTCTGCGGCATGACGCCGTCATCGGCCGCCACCACCAGCAACACCAGATCAATCCCCTGAGCGCCGGCCAGCATGTTGTGGGTGAAGCGCTCATGGCCGGGCACGTCGATAAAACCGGTCAGGGCGGCGCCTGGTTCCAGCGCTGCATAGAGGTAGCCGAGGTCGATGGTCATGCCGCGTTCGCGCTCTTCGCGGCGACGATCACCGGCCTGCCCGGTCAATGCCTGGAGCAAGGAAGTCTTGCCGTGATCGATGTGCCCCGCGGTGCCGACAATCACCCTTCCCGGCCCTCCTCCTGCAGTTGATCGAATTGCGCCAGCTGATTGAGCTGCGCCATCCACGCGGCTTCGTCGTCGAGTTGGCGTAAGTCGAGCCACAAGGCGTCATCGTCAATACGCCCGAGCACGGCAATCGGCAACTGCCGCAACGCTGCCTCCAGCCCCAGCAATCGCCGCCCCCGCAGACGTTTGGAAACGTTTGGCCGCAGGCATAACGCGGCGCTGGGCAACCGGGCCACCGGTTGGCTGCCGCTGCCGATCATGCCCAGCGCCGGCACCGCGCTGACGCTCCAGCCATCGCCGAGCACCTGCGCCAGTGACGGTTGCAGGCGTTCGGCCTGGGCGAGGATGTCGGTTTGGGGCCGGGTCAGCAGACGCAAACTCGGCAGGCGCTCCGCCAGTCGATCGGGATCGCGGTACAGCGCCAAGACGGCTTCGAGGGCCGCCAGGGTCAGTTTGTCGACCCGCAAGGCACGCTTGAGCGGATTTTTCTTGATCCGGGCGATCAGATCTTTGCGGCCGACGATCAATCCGGCCTGAGGCCCGCCGAGCAATTTGTCGCCGCTGAAGGTGACGATGTCCGCGCCATCGAGCAGTGCCTGGCGCACCGTCGGTTCGGCGGGCAAGCCCCAGCGGGTCAGGTCCAGCAGGCTGCCGCTGCCGAGGTCTTCGAGCAAGGGCAGTCCGTGGCGGTGAGCCAGTTCCGCCAATTCCGCCGTCGGCACTCTCGCGGTGAAGCCTTCGATGCTGTAATTGCTCGCGTGTACCCGCATCAGCAGACCGCTGCGTGGGCCGATGGCGGCCTCGTAATCGCGGGCATGGGTGCGGTTGGTGGTGCCCACCTCGTGCAGCTTGACCCCGGCGCGGGCCATGATGTCGGGAATGCGAAACGCACCGCCGATTTCGATCAGTTCACCACGGGAAATGATGCCTTCCTTGCGCGCGCCCAGGCTGTTGAGCGTCAGCAACACGGCGGCGGCATTGTTGTTGACCACGGTGACTGCCTCGGCGCCGGTCAGTTCGCGGATCAAGCCTTCGATCAAATCGTCCCGGTCGCCGCGCTTGCCGCTGTGCAGGTCGAATTCCAGATTGAGTGGATAACGCGCAGCGAGTTGCACCGCCTCAATGGCTTGTTCTGGCAACAACGCACGGCCAAGGTTGGTGTGCAGCACCGTGCCGGTGAGGTTGAACACCCGGCGGATCTGGCTGCGATGCTGAATCGCCAGACGCTCACCTGCCCTGCCCGCCAATACGTCGGGGGCGATTTCAAAGGCAGCCAGTTCACCGTTGTGCACCGGCTCGCGCAAGTCATCGAGCAGTTGCCGCAGGCCGGCCAGCAGTGCGTCGCGCCCGTAACGTTCGGCCAGCGTTTGGCAGGCGGGATGGCGCAACAAGCTGTCGATGGAAGGCAGCCGCAAGGCTGGGCTGGCGGACGTTGCGCGCATCAGAGGCTCCCGGAAGCGAATGACCGTCGCGTCTGAGTGTAGCCTCTGAGATCGATAAGCTCAGTCGCCTCCAGGTGCGAGCATCAAGTTGGGCGCTGGCCGCTGGTAACCTTCCTGCTCCAGGCGTATGTCCAGCATCAGGCTGGACAGGTCCGCCGACAGGGCTTCGGCCTCGGCGTCGTTTTCCAGGTAGATCAGTTTCAGGTAGCTGTTGCAGCCGGGGCAGACTTCCGCCCGCAGCGGTGCCTGATTGGCGGCGTGGCGATCATCCTCGAAGCTGACGTATTCAAGCCCCTTGCTCTGTTCGCAATACACGCATTTGACCCGCACCACATGCCATTCGCAGGCGCACAACGAACACACCAGATAACGCAAACCGTTGTATTTGCCGCGATGACGAATCACCCCGGCCATCGCCGGCGAACCGCAGGCCGGGCATTGGCTGAGGCTGTCGCCGCGCGTCAGTTCAAGGTTGGGCGTGTTCAGCAGCCAATAACTCCAGCCCGCTTGCAGCGCTGCACCGAGAAACGGCACCAGTGCTGCCGGCAGCATTGAGTACTGGCCGCTGACCAAGGCAATCGCCCACGCCTTGAGCAGCCCTGGGTTTGCACTGCGCAACGTCGCCACGGCGTTTTCTACCGCAGACTGTGGCGGTGGCTGATAGCGCTGCAACAAGGCCTCTAGATAGGGCAGCCAAATGTTTTCGCGCACCAAGCTGTCGGCGGCGAACGGAGGCAAGTCGTGTTGCTGGCATAGTCGCAGGCGTTCGGGGTCGGGCATGGCGGCCACGGGCGGATCGTCCATCAGCTGCTGCTGGACATGACACAATCCCGCGATCAAACGCAGATAGTCCGCCATGGGATGACCGTCGGCCAACCGCTCCAGGCGCAACGCGCGCAGGGTGAACAGGTTGTTCGGCGGCAGGTACAGAAACGGCGGTGAACTCGCCGCCGCTTCTATCTGCCCAGGCTCGAGGATCGTGGCCAAGGGGTCATCCTTTTTTGCTGATCGGTCGTTCTGGCGTTTCGTCACCGGTCACTTCGCGGTACCAGAGCCCATGGTGTTTTCTCGCCCAGGCGCGGCTGACCCGGCCATGTACCATGGCGTCGACCGAACCGCGAATCCAGATACCCGCGTAGACGTGGACGATGATGCTCAGCACCAGGATGAATCCCGCCAATGCATGCAGCAGCATCGCCCAGCGAATGCTGGTGATGCCGAAGTACGCACTGAACCAGGCGCGCCAGATCACCAACCCGCTGAACAGCAGCACTAGCATGCAGATCAGCAATACCCAGAACAGCAGCTTCTGCCCCGGGTTGTATTTACCGATGGGCGGCACGCCCTCCTCCTCGTTACGGATCACATGCCCGACACGCCTGAGCCACAGCCGGTCGTTGGTGATGAAGTAGTTCGCCCGCCAGAAACTGCCCACCAGGCCGAGGAACAGCACAAACATCGCAATGCCCAGGTACGGATGCAAAATGCGCGTCCACGGTCCGCCGCCAAACAGGCTGCTGAGCCAGAACAACCCCGGATGGAACAAGGCCAGCCCCGACAGCGCGGCCATCAGGAACACAATCGCCACCAGCCAGTGGTTGGTACGCTGGTTGACGGTGTAGCGCACGATCGGTTTGTCGTTCATGGCCTGTCCTCCCCGCCCGGTTTGCCCGGATCGAATGTGTGCACCGACGGATCGAATTCATGCACGGCAGGGTCGACGGTGGTCGGATGTTCGTCCTCCTCGACCAGTTGTGGCCCGACGCGCACGTAGTGGAAGAACCCGGCCAGCACCGCCGCGCCCATGGCCAGCAGCGCCAAGGGTTTGCTCAGGCCTTTCCACAGGTCCACCAGCGGACTGATCGCCGGGTGATCCGGCAAACCGGCATACAACCTGGGCGTGTCGGCATGATGCAGCACATACATCACGTGGGTGCCGCCGACGCCTGCAGGGTCATATAAACCGGCGTTGTCGAAGCCGCGGCTCTTGAGGTCGACGATCCGTTCGGCGGCGTGTTCCTTCATGTCTTCCTTGCTGCCGAAAACGATGGCGCCGGTCGGGCAGGTTTTCACGCAGGCCGGTTCCAGCCCCACCGCTACCCGGTCCGAACACAGCGTGCATTTATAGGCCTTGTGGTCTTTTTGCGAGATGCGCGGAATGTTGAACGGGCAACCGGTGATGCAATAGCCGCAGCCGATGCAATGGTCCTGATCGAAGTCGACGATGCCGTTGGCGTGCTTGATGATCGCACCGGGGCTCGGGCACGCCGCCAGGCAGCCGGGCTCGGCGCAGTGCATGCAGCCGTCCTTGCGGATCAGCCATTCGAGGTTGCCGGCGTCGGTTTCATGCTCGGTGAAGCGCATCAGGGTCCAGGTGTCTGCGCTGAGGTCGTGAGGGTTGTCGTAGGTGCCGAGGTTGTGACCGACGTCGTCGCGCAGCTCGTTCCATTCCGAGCAGGCGACTTGGCAAGCCTTGCAGCCGATGCATTTGGTGGTGTCGATCAGCTTGGCCACTTCCTCTTGCGTGCGCACCGAGGGCGGCACGGTGGTGGTGGCCGAACGGGCGATGATGTCTTGGCTGGCCATTTAGACTTTCTCCACGTTGACCAGGAATGACTTGGATTCCGGGGTCTGTGTGTTGCCATCGCCGAGGAACGGCACCAGGGTGTTGGTCAGGTAACCGTGGCGGGTGGCGCCGGTGAAGCCCCAGTGCAACGGGATACCGATCTGGTGCACCACCTGATTGTTGACCTGCAGCGGACGAATCCGCTTGGTCACCACCGCCACCGCTTCGATATGCCCGCGCTTGGAACTGACCCGAACCCGGTCGCCGGCGGCAATCCCCTTCTCTTTGGCCAGCGCCTCACCGATCTCGACGAACTGCTCAGGCTGGGTCACGGCGTTGATCGGGCAATGCTTGGTCCAGAAGTGGAAATGTTCGGTCAGCCGGTAGCTGGTCGCCGCATAAGGGAAGTCCTTGGCCTGGCCCAAAGTGTCCCAGACCGAATCGAAGATCCGTCCGGCCGGGTTGCTGGTCGCCTGCTTGTTGTTGGGGTGCATCGGGTTGATGCCGATGGGCGTCTCGAACGGTTCATAGTGTTCGGGGAATGGCCCCTCGTTCATCTTGTCGAGGGCGAAGAAACGCGCTACGCCTTCGGGGTTCATGATGAACGGGTTCATCCCGGCTTCCGGCGGCACATCGGCCTTGTAGTCGGGTACGTCGGTGCCGGTCCAGACCTTACCGTTCCACCATACCAACCGTTTTTTCGCATCCCACGGTTTGCCTTGAGGGTCGCAGGAGGCGCGGTTGTAGAGAATCCGTCGATTCGCCGGCCAGGCCCAGGCCCAGCCGAGGTTCTGCTTCATGCCGAAAGGATCGCTGTTGTCACGACGGGCCATGTTGTTGCCCTGCTCGGTCCAGCTGCCGCAGAAGATCCAGCAACCGGACGCCGTGCTGCCATCGTCCTTGAGCTGGGCGAAACCGGACAACTGCTGGCCGGCCTTGACCACTGCGCCCGAAGCGTCGGTGACATCGGCGATGGCGTAACCGTTGAATTCCCGGGCCAGCTCTTCTGGCGTCGGGTCATCGGCGATCTTGTACGGCCAGTCGAGCTTGAGGATCGGCTCGGCCCAGGCGCCGCCATTGGCCTGGTAACGCTGACGCAGGCGGATAAACAGCTCGGCCATGATCTTCACGTCGGTGCGCGCCAGACCCGGGCCGTCGGCACCTTTCCAGTGCCATTGCAGCCAGCGGCCGCTGTTGACCAGCGAGCCGTTTTCTTCGGCGAAACAGGTGGTGGGCAGGCGGATGACTTCGGTCTGGATGTCGGCCGTTTGCACATCGTTGTAAGGCCCGACGTTGCGCCAGAACTCCGAGGTTTCAGTAGCCAGCGGGTCCATCACCACTAGCCATTTGAGTTTGGCCAGTGCCTTCATCACCCGGTTTTTGTCCGGCAAGGCGGCGATCGGGTTGAAGCCCTGGCACATGTAACCGTTGACCTGGCCCTTGCCCATCATGTCGAACATTTTCAGGATGTCGTAGCCGGGAATGTCCAGTTTCGGCAGCCAGTCATAGCCCCAGTGATTCTCGGCGGTGGCATTGGCGCCGTACCAGGCTTTCATCAGGCTGACGTGAAACTTGCCGTAGTTCTGCCAGTAGGACATCTGCCCGGGACGCAGCGGTTTGAGGGCGCGTTTGGCGATGTAGGCGTTGTAGTCCTGTTCGGCTTCGGACGGCAGGGTCAGGTAACCGGGCAACAGGTTAGACAGCAAGCCGAGGTCGGTCAGGCCCTGGATGTTGGAGTGCCCGCGCAAAGCGTTGACGCCCCCGCCCGGCATGCCGATGTTGCCCAGCAGCAGCTGCACCATGGCCGCGCTGCGGATCATCTGCGAGCCGATCGAGTGCTGGGTCCAGCCCAGGGCGTAGAGAATCGTCATGGTTTTGCCCGGTTGCGAGCACGTGGCGATCTCTTCCCAGATTTTCTTCATCGCGTCGGTGGGCATGCCACAGACCTGACTGGCCAGCTCCAGGGTGTAGCGGCTGTAATGCTGCTTCATCAATTGATAGACGCAGTGTGGGTCCTGCAAGGTCGGGTCGACTTTGGCAAAGCCGTCCTCGCCGATCTCATAACCCCAGCCGGACTTGTCGGTGTAGCTGCGCTTGCTCGCGTCGTAACCGCTGAACAAGCCGTCCTCGAAACCGAAGCCAGACTTGACGATGAACGACACGTCCGTATAGGCCCGCACGTATTCGTGCTGGATCTTGTCTTCGGTCAGCAAGTAATTGATCAGCCCGCCCATGAAGGCGATGTCGGTGCCGGTGCGGATCGGCGCGTAATAATCGGCCACCGAGGCCGTACGGGTGAAACGCGGGTCGACCACAATCAGCCGCGCCTTGTTGTGGGCTTTGGCTTCGGTGACCCATTTGAAACCGCAAGGGTGCGCTTCTGCTGCGTTGCCGCCCATCACCAGAACCAGATTCGCGTTGGCGATATCGGTCCAGTGGTTGGTCATGGCACCACGGCCATACGTCGGGGCAAGACTTGCCACCGTCGGGCCATGTCAGACACGTGCCTGGTTATCGAACCCCAGCATGCCCAGACTGCGAATGACCTTATGGGTGATGTAGCCCGCTTCGTTGGACGAGGCCGACGCCGCAAGGAAACCGGTGGTCAGCCAGCGGTTCACCGTTTGCCCCTGGGCGTTCTTCTCGATGAAGTTGGCGTCGCGGTCGGCCTTCATCAGGTCGGCGATACGGTCCAGCGCTTCATCCCAGGAGATCCGCGTCCACTCCTTGGTGCCGGGCTTGCGCACTTGCGGATATTGCAGACGGCTGGGGCTGTGAATGAAATCGAGCAGGCCTGCGCCTTTGGGGCAGAGAGTCCCGCGATTGACCGGGTGGTCGGCATCGCCTTCGATGTGGATGATGCTCTGGGCGACATTCTTCGCATTGTCGCCCTGGCTGTACATGATCAAGCCGCAACCGACCGAGCAGTACGGGCAGGTATTGCGGGTTTCATGGGTATGGGCGAGCTTGAAATGACGCACTTGTTCGGCGAAGGCTGGCGTCGGGGCCATGCCCAGCGCCCCGAGGCTAGAGCCTGCAAGGCCGAGACCAGCGACCTTGAAGAACTGACGACGGTTGAGGTCCATCGTGCACTCCTGATCAGGTGGAAACCCGGTGCGTTGGCCGGGTTTTTCTGGACGAACACGGTGACGGTAACGGAACTACCGCCAATTAGAACTTTAGACAATGTTGCCGTGCGCGGTCTGAAAACCGACCGTCGGCGGCTTGCCGGTCATGCTCTGTTGCACAACTCGCCAGCGGTGAAGGTTGGCGCTTATCATGGCCGCCGGATTAACCCCCCTGCCTTTTATGAGACTGAGCATGACTTTCGATTTTGATCAGGTGTTCGACCGCCATGGCACCGGCAGTACCAAGTGGAGCCGTTACCCGGCCGACGTGTTGCCGATGTGGGTCGCCGACATGGACTTCGCCGCACCGCCAGCGATCATTCAGGCCCTGCAAAAACGCCTGGAACACCCGATGCTCGGTTACAGCGTGGCTCAGGATGACTTGCGTGACGCCATCGTCGCCGACCTGTGGGACAAGTACGCCTGGCGTGTGCAGCCCCATGAACTGGTGTTCCTGCCGGGTATCGAATCAGGCTTCAACATGGCCCTGCATGCGCTGGTTCAGCCGCAACAGAACGTGGTCGTGCAAACGCCCAACTACCCGCCGCTGCGCCATGCGCCGGGCCACTGGCAGCTGAACAAGGTCGAACTGGACTTCGACGCGCTGGCCGATGGCACGTACGCCACACCTCTCGATGCCCTGCGCCAGGCCCTGCAAGGGGGCGGCGCGTTGCTGCTGAGCAACCCGCATAACCCGTTGGGCAAGGTTTTCCCCCGGGAAGAACTGCAAGCGGTCGCCGACATCTGCCTGGAACAGGACGCCTGGATCATCTCCGACGAGATCCATTCCGAACTGTGCTTCGACGGGCGCGTGCACATTCCAACCGCCTCGCTCAGCCCGCAGATCGCCAAGCGCACCATCACCTTGATGTCGGCCAGCAAGGCCTACAACATCGCTGGCCTGAAGACTGCGTTCATGATCATTCAAGACGCAGCGCTGCTCCATCGCGTCAACCATGCCCGCTGCGGCATGGTCGACAGCGTCAACCCGCTGGGCCTGGAAGCCACCCGCGTCGCCTACAGCGAAGGCCACCCATGGCTGACCGAACTCATGGCCTACCTGCAAAGCAATCGGGACTATCTGGTGGAAGCAGTTCGCACGCGGCTACCGGGCGTGACCATGAACGTGCCCCAGGGCACTTATCTGGCGTGGCTCGATTGCACGGCACTGGGGCTGGATAACCCGCAGCAATTCTTCCTCGAACAGGCCAAAGTCGGACTGAGCGCCGGGCTGGATTTCGGCGATCACGCCCAACAATTCGTGCGCCTGAACTTCGGCTGCCCACGGGCGTTGCTGGAAGAAGGGATTGAGCGGATGGAGCGTAGTTTGCGTAACCGCTGACTCGTGCGGCAACACGGATAAACTGTAGGAGCTGAGCTCCTACAGGGCGGATTATCGGTATACGTATTTGACGATGTAGGCGTACAGCTCGTTGTAGACGAAGTTCGGGACATAGCGGGCATGAGTCCGGGACTTATGCAACGCCAAATGACACTCTTTGACCATTTCGTCCCGGTCGGTCATCGCGAAGACATGCTTGTCGATGATGCCGAAATAGACGCCGTGCGAAAAATGCGTGTTGAGTGTCGTCGAATCGATCGTTCCGTTGGCGGCCTTGGTGTAGGTGCTCTGAGCGCGCAAGACACGGTCTTTCAAACCACCAAACCCACGCTCGTATAAGATGATTTGCGAGCCGCTGATCGCCTTTGCGGCTGTCTCGAAGGCCGGGATGATCGCTTGTGCATATCTCATGCTGGCCTCCAGCTTTGATGCAGGGAGAAATCTTTCCATTTCCTGATCTTCCAGGCTTTTCAGTGCTCTTTTGATGCTCGATATATGGGCGAACTCCTGATTGCAGGCGACGATGTGAGTTTCGAACTGGTAGCCGGCTGTCGTCGCCATCGGTGGGAAAGCCACGAAATCGATGCTGTCGAATGCACATTCCATGATGATGTTGTATTTGTTTTTAAACGCCTCGGTGAAGATCTTCGTGCTCACATCCCGGACAAAAGCCTCCGTATGTTCATAAGCGTGCAGGACACCGAGTTTGATCATTTCTGCGTATTGAGGGTGTTTTTTTCGGTATTCGGGCAAGTACAGCCGGACATAATTGGCATAGCGCTTGGTGGGCAAAAGGTTTTTTTCCAGCAGATAGGTTTTACCCGAGCCCTGTACCCCCGCGACAATCAGCATTTTTGGGAGTGTTTCGGCGGTGATGCCACTTAATAGTGTGGTGGTGATTTCAGTGAACGCTGCGGTGACTTGTTCTGGGGTGTAAGCGTAATTCGGTGCTACTGACATACCTTGATTTCCTTATCAAAGATTCTCTTGAAAGTGATTGCCTGCCCTTTGAATAAAGCGGTGTTTCGTTGTTTGTTCAAATGAGCGTGTCTTTCAAGATATGTCACTGTTTTACAAGGTAAAAACTCCTACAAGCCAGAAGGAGAATGCGTCAGCTCAACGGACCACCAACGCGGCAGTAATTGCTTGACCTTACTCTCGCCAAACCGGTCGTCGATCAGCATCACCACCCCTTGGTCCTCCCGGGTACGGATCACCCTTCCTGCCGCCTGCACCACTTTCTGTACACCGGGAAACAGGTAGGTGTAGTCATAACCGGCACCGAAAATCGCCGCCATGCGCTGTTTCATCTGTTCATTGACCGAATTGAGTTGCGCCAGCCCCAGCGTGGCGATGAATGCGCCAATCAACCGTGCGCCGGGCAAATCGATGCCTTCACCGAACGCACCACCCAACACCGCAAACCCGATGCCCTGGCCGTCGGCGGTGAATTGGTCGAGAAAGTCCTGACGCTGCGCTTCCCCCATGCCTCGGGACTGCGACCACAGCGTGATCTGCGGATATTGCTCGGCCAGCAACTGCGCCACTTGCTGCAAATAGTCGAAGCTGCTGAAAAACGCCAGGTAGTTGCCGGGGCGCTGGCTGAACTGTTTGGCGATCAGCTCGACGATGGGCGCAAGGGACGCCTGACGGTGGACGAACCGCGTGGAGATCTGGCTGACGATGTGCACTTGCAGCTGATCGGCGTGAAATGGCGATTCCACATCGATCCATACCGTGTTCGCTGGCGTACCCAACAAATCGGCGTAGTAATGCCGGGGGCTCAGGGTGGCGGAAAACAGCACCGTGCTGCGCGCTGCGGTCAGGCGCGGGCGGATGAAACCGGCGGGCACCACATTGCGCAGACATAGCTGCGACAGGTTGCGCTTGCGGTCGAGGTCGCGTTTGCTGATGTCGAACAGGAAATGCTCATCGAAGAGTTCAGCCACGCGACCGAATTGCAGCATGTCGAAGTAAAAGTTCTGCAAGCCGCTGTCCAGGCCCTGAGGGTAATCATTCAGATAGTCGCCAATGCTCGCGCAGCACAAGGACAAAGCCTGAAGCAGTTTTTCCGGAGCTTTGTCGTAGGCCTGATAGGGGCCGAGTTGCTGATCGTGCAAGGCATTCCATTCGCGATTGACTCGCTGCAAGGATCTCTTCAGCGCCTCGGGCGCGGTTTTTCGTACACCGTTCAACGTCGCCTGATCGAGGCTGGCGCTGTACATCTGTCGACCGCGCTCCACCAGGTTGTGGGCCTCGTCCACCAGCACCGCGACGTTCCAGTTATTGGCCTGGGCCAACCCGAACAACAACGCGCTGAAGTCGAAATAGTAGTTGTAGTCGGCGACCACCACGTCCGCCCAGCGTGCCATTTCCTGGCTCAGGTAATAAGGACAAACCTCGTGCTGCAGGGCAACCTCGCGCAAGGCACTCTGGTTCAACAGGCTCAACTCACTGGCAGCCTGACGCGCGGCCGGCAGACGATCATAAAAACCCTGGGCCAACGGGCAGGATTCGCCATGACAGGCTTTGTCCGGGTGCTCGCAAGCCTTGTCCCGGGCGATCATCTCGAGGACTCGCAACGGCTGCGCATCGGCGCTGTCGAGGATGACCTGAGCGGCGTCCAGCGCCAATTTGCGCCCCGGGGTTTTCGCCGTGAGGAAAAACACCTTGTCCAGTTGCTGTGGCGCCAGGGCCTTGAGCATCGGGAACAGCGTGCCAATGGTCTTGCCGATACCGGTCGGCGCCTGGGCCATCAGGCAGCGACCGGTGCTGACCGCCTTGAACACCGATTCGGCCAGATGCCGTTGGCCGGGGCGAAAATCGGCGTGGGGGAAGCTCAGCTGTTGAGCCGCCAGATTGCGCCCCTCGCGATGGGCTATTTCCTGCTCGGCCCAGTGCAGAAATAACCCGCAGTGGTGCTCGAAGAACAGCTGCAAGTCGGCGACGCTGAAGGTCTCGACCAGACGGGTTTCCTTTTCGCTGACGATGTCGAAATACACCAGCGCCAGGTCGATCTGCGCCAAATCCAGTTTCTGGCACATCAACCAGCCATAGACTTTCGCCTGCGCCCAGTGCAGTTGCCGGTGGTTGGCCGGTTGCTTGCTCAGGTCGCCCCGGTAGGTTTTGATTTCTTCGAGGCAGTTTTGCTCCGGATCGTAGCCGTCCGCCCGGCCTTTCACAGTCAAGGTTCGATACTGGCCCTCGAGCGCGACCTCATTCTGGTAACCCTCGCTGCGGCGTGACGCCACGGTTCGATGGCCGACGATGCCTTCCAGCGCGGTCGGCGACGGGGTGAAGCGCAGGTCGAGGTCGCCGACCTTGGCGGTGAATTCACACAACGCCCGCACCGCAATGCTGTAGCTCAAGCGCCCTGCTCCACCCATTGCACGTAGCAAACGGCAATCGGCATCTGGTGCTCGTGACAGAACTCCAACCAACGTACCTGATTGTCTTGCAGGCGATCGCCGGGGCCTTTGACTTCAATCATTCGGTAGGTTTTGTGTTGCGGCCAGAACTGGATCAGGTCCGGCATGCCGGCGCGGTTGGCCTTGATGTCGAGCAGCAGTCGATTGAACCAGTGCTTGAGGTGTTCGGCGGGCAGACAGTCGAGCGCCTGCTCCAGCAGCTCCTCGCTCAGCGCGCCCCAGAATACGAACGGCGACTGCACACCCCACTTGGCGATGTAACGCTCGCGGATGGTCTGGACGTAACGCCCGTCATCGAGTTCGCCGAGGCAGGCCTGGAACAGCTCCGCGCGCCGCGCATGAAAGTCTTCGTTGTGCAGGTCCACCGGCCCGCGCTGGAACGGGTGAAAAAACGCGCCCGGCAACGGGGCGAAGATCGCCGGCCAGCACAGCAACCCGAACAGTGAGTTGATCAGGCTGTTCTCGACGTAATGCACCGGCGCCGATTCGTCCGCCAGATGAGCCTGAACGTAATACTCCACCGACAACTCCGGATCGTGTCGGGGCAGTTGCAAGTCCAGGCGCTGCATGGGCCGAGGGGCTGGCCGCTTGATCGGCGGCCCGCCCAGTTTGCGCCGCAGTCGGGGCAGCACACGCAATAAATGTTGATGTTCGGTGGCGCTTTCCGGGGCTTGCTCGGCGCGGGCGGCCAAATCCATGGCCAGTTGAAATTCAGCACAGCGCTCCAGCACCCGAATCAGCCGCAAACGTGCGCCGGGATAGGCGCAACCGCGGTAGAGGCCCAGGGCGGTGGAAAAATCCGCGATACGCTCGCAATGCTGAGCGATCTGGAACAGTAGCTTGCCGCGACGTCTTTGCAGCCAGGGATTATCGAGTTCGAGCCCGTTGATCTGCTCGACAACCACCGCCACCTCTTCACCGGCCTCGAAATGCTGCTGACAGCTGTGCAGGAACAGGCAGGCGTCGACGTCTTCGCGACTGCGCAAACCGCGGGACTCGGCGCAAAACTCGACTTTTTCGTAGGTGTAGATGCCGAGGTCAGCCAGAACGAATTCCGACCAGTCCTGGTAAAGGTTACCGAAGAACATCAGGCGCAGGCGGTCGCACAGGCCCATGATGGTCAGGCTGAACAGCCGGTCATCCAGTGCCGGGCACCACTGGGCAAAACTTTGCTCGTCAGGAAACTGCTCGCTCAGGGCCGGCAGCCAATCGCTCTTTTTGCCTTTCGGTTGATCGATGGCGTCGCCAAAACACTGGAGAATCTCGGCCTTGAGCAGCACCTCGAACACCTCCTCGACAGGCAACGGCAACTGCTCGTCGATCCAGCCCAGGGCCAGGAGTGGCGCCGCGGCGCTGGCGATGTCGCCGATCTCGACGTAACTCAGTTTGCCGGCCCTGAAATGCACGCCCTTGCGCATCACCAACCTGACCAACAAAGCCTGGGACTCACGGGGCAGTCGATTGAAGTCGCGAATGAAATCCTGCTCTTCGATGCTGAGTACATCGGCATAGCGATGCTCAAGCCAATCAAGCACTTGCATGAAGTTGTTCAAGTAATAGAACGGATCATCGAGCGGATTTACAATCACGGGCAATCGGGCCATGGCAAGCGAATACTGGTTATGCGTACAGATACCAGCTATGCCCCACCCGGTGCAAACGGAAAAGGATAAGTGGCGAGGCTATCGGGCAATTTTCGGGTGACCATCGAACTTTCTGCCATTCCATCGCACCAACCGCGTTAGAAGCACAATGAGGATTGATCTCGAATGGGGCGTTCGCATTGTTTTAATTGAGTGATGGAGGTGTGTATGAATATCAAGACTCTGGTTTTGCCCCTGGCGGTAGCGGCCCTTCTGGCCCTGGCCGGTTGCTCGACGCCAACGGTCGTGACTTTGCAGAACGGCACCCAGTATTTGACCAAGGACATGCCGAACACCAAGGGCAAGGATGGCTTCTTCGAGTTCGAAGATATTTCCGGGGCGAAAGTGAAAGTCCGCGCCGATGACGTGGCCACGATTCGCAAGGAAGACTGATCCCCAGCGTTCGGCCGTAGCAGCCTCGCAGGCTCGACAGCTGCTACACAAGGAGTGCGTCGCAGGCTTTAAAGCGCTTGCGCGATCGCCTTGCCGACCTCCTGAGTCGAGCCCTGCCCGCCCAGGTCCGGGGTGATTGGCCCTTCTGCAATCACCCGTTCGATCGCCTGCAGAATCCCGTCGTGCGCGGCGCGATAACGCTCATCGCCATTGCCCAGAAAATCCAGCATCAACGCACCGGACCAGATCATCGCGATCGGGTTGGCGATGTTGCGCCCGTAGATGTCCGGGGCCGAGCCGTGCACCGGTTCGAACAGCGATGGAAAACGCCGCTCGGGATCGAGGTTGGCCGACGGTGCAATGCCAATGGTGCCGGCGCAAGCCGGGCCGAGGTCGGATAGAATGTCGCCGAACAGATTCGACGCCACCACCACATCAAACCGGTCCGGTTGCAGTACAAAACGCGCGCACAGGATGTCGATGTGCTGTTTGTCCCAAGTGATGTCCGGGTACTGCGCGGCCATCAATGCCGTGCGTTCGTCCCAGTACGGCATGCTGATGGAAATCCCGTTGGACTTGGTTGCCGCCGTCAGGCGTTTGCGCGGTCGGGTCTGGGCCAGGTCGAAGGCGAACTTGAGAATCCGGTCCACGCCGCGTCGGGTGAACACCGACTCTTGCAGCACGAACTCATGCTCGGTGCCTTCGAACATCTTGCCGCCGACCGAGGAATACTCGCCTTCGGTGTTCTCGCGGATCACCACGAAATCGATGTCCCCCGGTTTGCGCCCGGCCAGCGGGCACGGCACGCCGGGAAACAATCGAACCGGGCGAATGTTCACGTATTGGTCGAAGTCGCGGCGAAACTTCAGCAGCGAGCCCCACAGGGAAATATGGTCCGGCACCTTGTCTGGCCAGCCGACGGCACCAAAGTAGATCGCATCGAACCCCTTGAGCTGGTCGAACCAATCGTCGGGCATCATTTGCCCGTGTTCCAGGTAGTAATCGCAGTGAGCCCAGTCGAGCACTTCGATGCTCAGCTCCAACTGCCACTTCTTCGCGGCTTGCTCCAGTACCCGCAAGCCTTCGGGCAGGACTTCCTTGCCGATACCATCGCCGGCAATCGCGGCGATTCTGAATGGTTTACTCATCAATCATGCCTCGCAAAATGACAGTGCAATCGTTGCCGGGTTACAGCCCACCGATGTGGAAGGCTTTGACTTCAAGGTATTCATCCAGGCCGTACTTGCTGCCTTCACGGCCCAGGCCTGATTGCTTGATGCCGCCGAACGGCGCGACTTCCATGGAGATGATCCCGGTGTTGAGGCCGACCATGCCGAACTCCAGCGCCTCGCCGAAACGCCATGAACGACGCAAGTCCTGAGTGAAATAGTAGGCACCCAGACCAAAAGGCGTGGCATTGGCCAACGCAAGCGCTTCGGCCTCAGAGGTAAACCGCATCAACGGCGCCACCGGGCCGAAGGTTTCTTCGTTGGCCAGCAACATGTCGGCATGGGTGTCGCCAAGGACGGTCGGCTGAACGAACTGGTTGTTGCCCTCGGGAATGCCGCCGCAGAGCAAACGCGCGCCCTGGCTCAGGGCATCGTCGATGTGCCGCGCGACCTTGCTCACCGCCGCCGGGTTGATCAGCGGGCCGATGGTCACGTCGGCGTCCAGGCCATTGCCGACCTTGAGCTTGCCGACCTCCTCCACCAGTCGCTGGGCGAAGCGTTCATAGATGCCGTCCTGCACCAGAATGCGGTTGGCGCAGACGCAGGTTTGCCCCGCATTACGAAACTTGCTGAGCATTATCCCGGTCACCGCCTGTTCCAGGTCGGCATCGTCGAACACAATGAACGGCGCATTGCCGCCCAGCTCCAGGCTCAAGCGCTTGATGTGTTCGGCACTCTGGTGCATCAGCAGTCGACCGACCGCAGTGGAACCGGTGAAGGAAATCTTGCGCACCGTCGGGTTGCCGGTCAGTTCTTCGCCGATGCCGGCGGGCATGCCGGTCAGCACATTGAACACCCCGGCCGGAATGCCGACGCGTTCGGCGAGTACCGCCAGGGCCAGGGCCGACAGCGGGGTCAAGTCCGAGGGTTTGACGATGATCGGGCACCCGGCGGCCAGGGCCGGCGCGCACTTGCGGGTGATCATCGCGTTGGGGAAATTCCATGGGGTGATCGCGGCACACACACCGACCGGTTGCTTGAGGGTCAACAGGCGGCGGTCGCCGCTGGGGGCCGGCATGGTTTCGCCATAGACCCGGCGGGCCTCTTCGGCGAACCATTTGACGAACCCGGCACCGTAGCGGATTTCACCCTTGGCTTCGTTCAGCGGTTTGCCCTGCTCGCAGGTCATGATCAAGGCGAGGTCGTCGAGGTTGTCGATCATCGCCTGATACCAGCGCTCCAGCAGCGCCGCCCGTTCCGCTGCCGGGCGTGTGCGCCACGCGGGCCAGGCCCGCTCGGCGGCTTCGATGGCGCGTCGGGTTTCTGCGCCCTGCATGGCCGGCACCCGGGCAAGCAACTGGCCGGTGGCCGGGTCGATGACGTCCAGGGTCGCGGCGTTATCGGCGCCGATCCACTGCCCGTCCACATAAGCGAGTTCTGCCAGAAGGCTGGGGTCTTTCAAACGATTCTTGAGCATGGTCGAGTCCTGATCCGAGACATTTCCAGTCTAGGGAGGTGCCACGGATAAGGATGCTGAAAGCGTTTGATGGGCAGTGTTGGATGCTGAAATTCGCGGTGGGACGGCAGGCTCTACCGACAGGCAAAAATCAAAAGATCGCAGCCTTCGGCAGCTCCTACGGATTCATGTTCGCGGCGATTTTCGCAATGAATGCAATCTCATGTAGGAGCTGCCGAAGGCTGCGATCTTTTGATCGTGACTATTTCAAAGTTTCAGGGAGCCCAGCAATCCCTCCAGAAACCGCTCCCCAGCCTGCATCTGGCTGATCTCGATGAACTCGTCCGGCTTGTGCGCCTGTTCGATCGAGCCCGGGCCGCAGACCACTACCGGTACATCCAGACGCTGCTTGAACAGCCCGCCCTCGGTGCCGAACGAGACTTTGGCAGTGCCGGTGTCCGGCGCGGCGAAGTTTTTCAGGAAGCGCACCGCTTCAACGCTCGGGTGGGTGTCGAGGCCCGGATAGACATTGAGGGTTTCGATCTCGATGTCTGCCACGCTGGACAGCTTTTTCGCCTCGCGCACGATCACTTCGGCACGCTCGCGCATCTGCTCCAGGAACTGGTCCAGATCGTCCGCCGGCAAGTTACGCACCTCGAAATCCAGGGTGCACAGGTTCGGCACGATGTTCAGCGCCTTGCCGCCGACAATCTGCCCGACGTGCACGGTGCTGTAAGGCACGTCGTAATCCGCATCCTGCGCGCCCTGCTCTTGCAGGTGTTGCTGGCTCTGACGCAGTGCCGCGATGAAATCGCAGGCCACGTGAATCGCATTGACCGAACGCGGCGCCAACGAGGAATGCGCTTCCAGGCCACGACAGTAAGTGCGGTAAGACCCCTTGCCCTTGTGCCCCAGCACGAACTGCATGTTGGTCGGCTCACCGATCAGGCACAAAAACGGCCGCACTGGCGCCAGGTGCAGCACGTCGAGTAAACGTCGTACACCGACGCAGCCGGTTTCTTCGTCATGGGACAAGGCGATTTGCAGCGGTCGGCTCAACGAATGGTCGGCGGCATCGAGCATGGCGTCGATGGCCAACGCGATAAACCCCTTCATATCGCAACTGCCCCGGCCGTAAATCCGCCCGTCCTGCACCGTCGCCTCAAACGCCGGCAAGGTCCAGGCCTGGCCTGACGCCGGCACTACGTCGGTGTGGCCGGACAACAGAATGCCCGGTAACTCTTTAGGGCCGGTGCTGGCGAACAGGTTGGCCTTTTTACCCGTTTCGTCCTTGACGATCAGTGACTCGATGCCCTTGGTCAGCAGCAAGTCGCGTACGTACTCGATCAGGGCCATGTTCGACTCCGAAGACACGGTGTCGAAGGCCATCAGGCGTTTGAGAATATCCAGTACACGGGGTTTCATGAGGCCCTGCTCCTTTGCTCGGTTGTCCGTTGCTCGGCTGAAGGGGTGAACCGGCGGATCGAGAACGGCTCAATCGAAGTGCTGGTGCTGCCGGTGCTGATCAGTTCGGCCATCACGTCGCCGACGCCTGGGCCGAGCTGGAAGCCATGACCGCAGAAGCCGAACGCATAGTACAAACCGTCAACGTTGCCGCTGGGGCCCATCACCGGCAGGGAATCGGGCAAGTAGCCTTCAATGCCGCTCCACACGCGGATGATGTTCAGGTTGCCGACGCCTGGCAGCAGGCGACGCATCTGGTCCATCTGATTGAGAATGCTGCGCGGCTCGACATAGGCGCGGCGGTTGAGCATGTCCGGTTTGCTGCGGTAGCCGCCACCGATGATGATGTTGCCGCGCGGGATCTGGCGGAAGTAGATCACTTCTTCGGGGATCTTGGTGTACACGCCGATCACCGTTGGCAAGGCGTACGGCACCGGTTCGGTCACGGCCATTTGTGGGCCGTTGGTATCCAGCGGCACCGGTTCGCCGAACTGCGCCGAGAGTTTCTGGCCCCAGGCGCCGGCGGTGATCAGCAAGCGCTCGGCGCCGAACTGGCGACCGTCGGTGGTGGTCACCGTGAACTCGCCGGCAATTTTCTGCACCTCGGCGACTTCAGTCTGTTCCTCGATCCGCGCCCCGAGGCGGCGGGCAGCCCGGGCAAACGCCGGTGCGGCCAGACGCGGGTTGGCGTGGCCATCATGGGGCGCGTAAGAACCGCCCTTCACGTCCGGCCCGAGGAACGGAAAGCGCTGGTGCAGCTCGGCGCCATGATAGATTTTCAAATCCAGCTGCGCCGCCTCGGGCGCTGCCGCATAGGCTTCCAGTTCAGGGATTTCATCCTCGCGGTAACACACGCGCATGTGCCCGCTGGCGATGAATTCGAGGTCGTCGTCGATCAGCTCTGGCAAGCGTTTCCACAGCGCCCAGGAACGGTTGGCCAATTCCAGTTGACCGAGGAAGCGCCCCTGCCGCCGGACGTTGCCGAAGTTCACCCCGCTGGCGTACTGACCAATCTGGTCGCGCTCCAGCAGAATCACCGACTGCCCCCGCTGGCGCAGGAAAAACGCCGCCGCCGAGCCCATCAGGCCGCCGCCGACAATCACTACATCGGCTTTGTGTAGCGTCATGGCGACACCTCCTCGGTGAGCATCGAAAGGGGTTTGACCGGTGCCTGTCCACGCTGCCGACCGACCTGTTGCACACTGACGCCTGCCGCCGCCGCGATCACTTCGGCCCCGGCCTGGGAGCAATAACGCCCCTGGCAGCGGCCCATGCCGACCCGGCTGAAGGCCTTGGCCCGATTGACTTCACAGGCCCCCTTCTCGCTCACGGTACGGCGCAACTCGCCGGCGCTGATCATCTCGCAGCGACAGACGATGGCTGAGTCCGGCAAGGCTTTGGCTTGATCCGCCGGCCAGGGAAACGCCTGGGCCAGACCGAGGCGAAACTCATCCATCATCGCCAGCGCGTGGCGTTGTTCGTCACGCAAACCGGCGTTCACCGGTTGCTGCAGATCCTCCAGCAACGCCATGGCCGCCAGGCGCCCGGCGTGCTCGGCCGCATCGGCGCCGCGAATCTTCGAACCGTCCCCGGCGGCATACACACCGTTGACCGAGGTGCGGCCCTCTTCATCGACGGCCAGCCACCACTGGCTGGACGCCTCATCGAAGCGCATGCGACAACCGGCCAGATCGGCCAGTTGGGTTTCCGGGCGCAAGTGATAACCCAACGCCACAGCATCACAATCCACCGTTAACGTCTCACCGCGCGCGGTACGCACCCGCACTCCGCTGACGCCACTGGCCGCATCGCCTTGCACCTGAAGCGGCGAAATCCCCAGATGCACCGGGATTTTCGCCCGGTACAACTGCGCCAGTAACTTCATCCCAGTGAACAGCAATCCCGGACGCGCCATCAGCTTCGGCAGTGCCGCGATGCGCTTGCTGAGGGGCGAAGTGTCGAGCACCGCCGCCACATTCGCGCCTGCTTTGACGTATTGGCTGGCGACCAGATACAGCAACGGCCCGCTGCCCATGAACACCACGCGGTGGCCGATGGAAACCGCCTGGGACTTGAGCGCGATTTGCGCCCCGCCAAGGCTGTAGGTGCCTGCCAGCTGCCAGCCTTCGATCGGCATCAAGCGGTCGGTGGCACCGGTGCAGAGGATCAGCGCATCGTAGTCCACCGTCGAGTGCTTGCCCTGGCTGACGCAGCACAATTGCCCCGGCGTCAGGTTCCACACCAGCGTGTCGGGGCGGTAGTCGATTTGCCCGCGCAATCGGTCGAAACTCTGGTGCAGATTCTTGGCCTTGGCCGCTTCGGTGCCATACAGGGTGGCGTAGTCCCGGGTAAAACCTTCGGGCTGGCGCCGGTAGATCTGCCCGCCATCCCGGCGATTCTCATCGATCAGGATCGGTTTCAAGCCAGCCGCCAGCAGCGTTTCGGCACAGCGGATGCCGGCCGGTCCGGCGCCGACAATAACCACTCGTTGAGCGCTCAGCCGTGCAGTGGCCATATCGCCTCCGGTTGTGTGGTGACGATGTCCAGCCCTTCGCGGACTTCGTTGGAACAGGCGCGCAAACGCTCGCCACTGCGGGTCCAGACCCAGCAATCCTGGCAGGCGCCCATCAGGCAGAAACCGGCGCGGCGGCCCGAGTCGAATTCCGATTGGCGCAGCGCCGAGCCCTGGGTCAACAACGCGACCATCAATGTGTCGCCCTGCAATGCGTCAATCGATGTGCCGTCCACCGTCAGCTTGACGGTCGGCCGGCCCTGCTCGGCCAGCCTCACAAAACGCCCTTTCATGCATAAGCTCCCAGGCTCATGGTGGATAAACCCTGCTGTGTTTTCAGCAACTCGGCACTGTCGTGATGACAAAGAATTTCGCTACCGCCGTCGATGATCCGCCGGTTCGGCGCGGTGCGATTGCACAGGCCGTCGACCCGCACCGGACAGCGACTGAGAAAGGTGCACAGCTCCGGCACATTGGCCCTGGCGCCAATCGGCGGCAGCGTGCCGCACGTGGTGCCGCAGTTTTCCAGCCAGCCCTGACGCAGTTCCGGCACCGAATGGATCAACAGGTCGGTGTAGGGATGGAACGGTGCCTGGGCAAACGCCTGCCGGCTGCCGGCCTGAACCTTGTGGCCGCTGTACATCACCACAATGTCGTCGCACAGCGCGCGCACCGTGGAAATGTCATGGCTGATGAACAGGTAGGACACGCCCAGTTGCTGACGCAGGTCGCGCAGCAGTTCGAGAATCGCCGCGCCGACCACGGTGTCCAGCGCCGAGGTCACCTCGTCGCAGAGGATCAGGTCCGGTTTGGCCGCCAGGGCCCGGGCCAGGTTGACCCGCTGTTTTTGCCCGCCGGAGAGTTCATTCGGACGGCGTTCGGCCATGGCGCGCGGCAAGCGCACCAGGTCCAGCAGTTCGCCGATACGCTCGCGCAGCACGGCGCCCTTAAGGCCAAAGTACATTTTCAGCGGACGGCTCAGAATAGTGCTGACGCTGTGCATCGGGTTGAGTGCAGTGTCGGCATTCTGGAACACCATCTGAATCCGGCGGAACTGTTCATCGGTGCGCTCGGACAGGCTACCGCCCAGTGGCTGGCCATCGAAGGTCAGGCCGCCCAAGGCCGGCGTCAGCAACCCGGCCACCACCCGCGCCAGCGTCGACTTGCCGGAGCCCGACTCGCCGATCACGCCAATGGCCTGGCCCCGGCGCACGGTCAGGTCGATATCTTCCAGCACGCGAATCGACGGCATGCCTTGCAGGTTCTTGTTGCCGTATCCGGCGGTCAGCCCCTGGATGGTCAGCAGCGGTGTTTCTTCAGCGATGCCGCAAGGTGGGCGGATCGTCGTGTCCGGGCGGGCCGCCAGCAGCAGGCTGCGGGTGTATTCGTGGGCCGGGGCCTTGAGCAGCGGCGCGGTGGCGCTCTGCTCGAAAATCTGTCCGCCGTTGAGTACCACAATCTGATCGGCCATTTGCGCTACGACCGCCAAATCATGGGAAACATAAACCGCCGTCGCGCCTCGCTCGCGGACCACCCGCTTGAAAGCGCGCAGCACGTCGATCTGCGTCGTCACGTCGAGGGCGGTGGTCGGCTCGTCGAGCACCACCAGCAGCGGATCGCTGATCAGCGCCATGGCCGCCATCACCCGTTGCAACTGCCCGCCGGATACTTGGTGCGGGTAACGCTGGCCAATGTGATCGGGGTCCGGCAAGGCCAGATCGCGGAACAGTTCGATGGCTTTGGCTTCCAGCACGGCCCGGCTACCCAGGCCGTGAATCAATGCGCCCTCCACCACTTGATCGATCAGTTTTTTCGCCGGGTTGAACGCAGCGGCGGCGCTCTGGGCAATGTACGACACCCGATTGCCGCGCAGGCCTTGCAGTTCGCTTTCGCTCAACGCCAGCATGTCGTGTTCGCCGACTTGCACCACGCCGGACGCCAATCGGCACCCGCGCCGGGCATAGCCGAGCAACGCCAGCGCTATGGTGGTCTTGCCGGAGCCGGACTCACCGATCAACGCCAGCACTTCACCTTTGGCCAGGGAGAAGCTCACGCCCTTGACGATCTCCACCTCGCCACGCTCGCCGCAAGCGACCACGCGCAGGTCTTCGACTCGAATCAAATCACTCATTTCAATGACCTCCCGTACGTCGACTACGCCGTGACGACAATCGGTCGATGAACAGATTCACGCCGATGGTCAGGGTGCCGATGGCCAGCGCTGGAATCACGATGGCTGGCGCGCCCTGATTGAGGCCGCCGATGTTCTCGCGCACCAGCGAACCCAGGTCGGCATCCGGCGGTTGCACACCGAGGCCAAGGAAGCTCATGCCACTGAGCAGCAGCACGATGAAACCGAAGCGCAGCCCCAGGTCGGTCAGCACCGGGTTGAGCATGTTCGGCAGGATTTCCACGCAGGCGATGTACAACCGACGCTCGCCACGGGTGCGGGCCACTTGCACGTATTCCAGCGCTTCGATGTTCACCGCCATGCTGCGGGCGATGCGGAACGCGCCTGGGGTGAAACTCAAGACTGCGGTGCAGATCAGCAACAGCACCGAAGAACCGAACGCCGAGACCATGATCAACGCCAGCATCTTGCTCGGGATGGATATAAAGGCATCCATCAAACGGCTGATCACTTCGTCCAGCCATTTCGGCGACACCACCGACAGCAGCGCACATCCGGTCCCCAGCGTGCTGGCCAACACCGCTGAAATCAGCGCCAGACCCACGGTGAACCGCGCGCCGACGAGAATGCGGCTGAGCATGTCGCGGCCCAGGTAATCGGTGCCCAACGGGTAAGCCGCGCTGAGGCTGTCGAACACGTTATCGGAGACCACTTCACCCACCGGGTGCGGCGCCAGCCACGGACCGAAGATAGCCACCAGCAGCCAGATCACACACATCGCCGCCCCGACCAGGCCAAGCCACGACGGTCCATGGGCGACCTTGCCCAATGCCAGCTCGGGCCCGGCAGGCGCCGATTTCGCCATGAGATCGTTCATTGGTTTCTCAGCCTCGGATTGGAAAGAATCGCGCACAGGTCGGCAATCAGCACCAACCCCAGGTACGCCGTACAAAACAGCATGGTGCAGGCCTGAACCAGCGCCATGTCACGGTTGGTCACGGCATCGACCATCAGGCTGGCGATGCCGGGGTAGTTGAAGATCGTCTCGACGATCACCACCCCGCCCAGCAGGTACGACAGGCTCAAGGCGATGGCATTGGCAATCGGCCCGATGGCGTTGGGCAAGGCATGGCGCAACACGATCCGCACCGGGCTCACGCCCTTGAGCCGGGCCATTTCCACATAGGCGCTGTCGAGCTGATCGATCACTGCCGCCCGGGTCATGCGCGCCATTTGCGCGACAATCACGCAGCACAGGGTCATCACCGGCAAGGCGTAGGTGCGCATGAATTGCAAAGGTGAGGTGATGTCACTGGCATAGGACAGCGCCGACAGCCAGCCCAGGTTCACCGCAAAGATCAGCACCGCCAGGGTCGCCACCAGAAATTCCGGCACGGCGACCAGGGCCAGGGTGATGAAGCTGAGGAAACTGTCCATGCGCCCGCCCCGGCCCATGGCCGAGCCGATGCCGAGGATCAGCGCCACCGGCACCGACACCAGCGCCGTGACGGCCGCCAGCATCAATGTGTTGGGCACCCGCCCGGCCATCAGCTCGCTGACCGGCAAGGCATTGGACACCGATTGCCCCATGTCGCCGCTCAGCAGATTGATCAACCAATGCAGGTAACGCACCACACCGGGTTGATCCAGCCCCAGTTTCAGACGCAAGGCCGCCACCTGTTCCGGCGTGGCGAATTGACCGAGCGCCTGTTGCGCCGCGTCCCCCGGCAGTACCGCCGTGATCGCAAATACGACCATGGACACGATCAACAAGGTCACGATCGCCGCGCCCAGGCGCCGGCCGATCAACCACAGTGTGTTGCTATTCATCACCCTACCCTCATGCAATAGCCCCGCTTACGCCCGTGTGCGGCCGATCAGGCATCGAGCCAGACCTGTTCGGCGAACATGTAGCCCATGAATCCGCCGAGGGGGTTGCTGCCGTAACCCTTGATGCGCTGATCGACACCGTCGATGTTGCTGATGAACACCGGCACGCCGATGCCACTGTGCTCATGCACCAGGGCCTGCATGTCGGCGTACATCTTGCTGCGCTTGGCGTCGTCGGTTTCACCACGGGCGAGCATCAGCAGTTGGTCGAACTGATCGTTCTTCCAGCCCGACTCGTTCCATGGCGCGCTGGACTGGAAGAACTGCGAGAACATCACGTCGGCGTTCGGCCGAGGGTTGATGTTGCCGAAGCTCAGCGGGTGCTTCATCCAGTGGTTGGACCAGTAGCCGTCGCTGGGCAGGCGGTTGACGTCGAGCTTGAGCCCGGCCTGTTTCGCCGATTGCTGCAACAGCACGGCGATGTCCACCGAACCGGTCGCGGCAGGCGATGCCACCAGCGGCATGCTGATGCTTTCCATGCCGGCCTTCTTCAGCAGGAATTTGGCTTTTTCCGGGTCGTAGGCCCGCTGCGGCAGGTCGGCGTTGTAGTAGCGCGAGCCAGGGGAAATCGGATGGTCGTTACCGACGACGGCAAAGCCACGGAACACCGCGGATTTCACTTGTTCACGGTCCAGCAAATACTTCATCGCCTGAGTGAATTCGGCGCTTTTACCCGGCAACTGGTCCTGACGGATGATCAAGTCGGTGTAGTTGCCCGACGGCGCATCGACGACCCGGTGTTTGGCGCTGGCCTTGATCCGTGTGGTCGAGCGTGGGTTGACCTCGTTGATCATGTGCACGTCGCCCGACAGCAGCGCGTTGACGCGTGACGGTTCGTCGGCAATCGCGATGAATTCGATCTCGTCCAGGTACGGCAGGCCCGGTTTCCAGTAGCCGGTGTTGCGCGCGGCAATCGAGCGCACGCCCGGTTTGAATTCCTTGACCGTGAACGGCCCGGTGCCGATGCCCTGATTGAAGTCGGTGGTGCCTTCGGGAACGATCAACAAGTGCGACACGGCGAGGATCGACGGCAGCTCGGCGTTCGGCGCGCTCAGGCGGATCTGCACTTCGTGGGTGCCGGTGGCCTTGATCTCTTCGAACTGCGCCATCAGCGGCATGACCTTGGAACCGGTCAGCGGGTCTTTGTGGCGCGACAGCGAGAACACCACGTCGGCGGCGCTCAGGGTCTTGCCGTTGTGGAAGGTCACTTCCTTGCGCAGGGTGATGATCCACAGCGTCGCATCGGTGTTATCGATGCGCTCGGCCAGTTCCAGTTGCGGCACCAGGTGGCTGTCGAAACGGGTCAGGCCGTTGTAGAACATGAAGTGACGCACGTAGTCGGTAGACAGCGCGCCCTTGGCCGGGTCCAGGGTGTCGGCGGTGGAACTGGACATGCCGGCGACGCGAATCCGCCCGCCCGGCTTGCCTTTGCCCGGGGTCGCCGCTTCTTCGGCGAACAGTTTGCCGGCGGCGCCGAACAGGCTGCCGGCACCCGCTGCGGCAACACCCGCCACGCCGAGCATCTGCAAGGCGTGGCGGCGTGACATGCCACGATTGAGGCCTTCGAATACCCGCAGGCTGTCCTGGCCGGAGATCAGTTTCGAGTCGATCTTGTTGTCAGTCATATCAGTTGTACCTGTCGAAAAAATGAGGCTCGAGTGCCCACGGATGTCCGGGGCGTCCTGGAAACGCAAACGACGGTGACGCCACAACATCAACTCAATGCAAATAGTCCTGGAGGCGGTAGTAAGCGCCCACGAACGGCAAGAACCACGGCTTGCCGAAATGCCCGGGAATCGCTGGCCAGTCGAGTTCGCGCCAGGGATTGGCCTCGACTTTGCCGGCCATCACCTCGGCCATCACCTGGCCCATGTGCACCGACATCTGCACACCATGGCCGCTGTAGCCCATGGAGTGATAAACCCCGCCGTGCTGACCGGCGCGAGGCAAGCGGTCGGAGGTCATGTCCACCAACCCACCCCAGCAGTAGTCGATTTTCACCTCGGCCAACTGCGGGAACATCTGCACCATCGCCGCTTGCAGCACCTTGCCGCTCTTGGCGTCGGACACGCTGTCGGACATCGCGAACCGCGCACGTCCGCCGAACAGCAAGCGGTTGTCCGGGGTCAGGCGAAAGTAGTTACCGATCATGCGACTGGTGACATAGGCACGCCGACCGGGCAGCAACTGATCGATGAGGAACTGCGGCAGCACCTCAGTGGCGATCACGAAACTGCCGACCGGCACGATCCGCCGCCGATACCAGCCCAGGCCACCGTGCTGACAAGCGCCGGTCGCCAGCAATACTTGCCCGGCGTGCAAAGAACCCTTGGCGGTGTTGACCCGATAACCGCCGGCCTGGGCCTTCCAGTCCGTCACCGGCGTACCTTGATAGATCAGCGCGCCATGACGTGCAGCGGCCTCGGCCAGACCGACGCCGAAGCGCCCGACGTGCATCTGCACGCCGTTGCGCTGCAGCAAGCCGCCATGGAACTGGGCCGAATTCACTTCGGTGCGGGTCTGTTCGGCGTTCAGCAACTCGACCTCGGCATCGACTTCCTTGCGAATCAATTCGCAAGTGCGCGCCAGGCCTTCGTAGTGCAGCGGTTTGGCCGCCAGTTTGAGCTTGCCGTTGCGCTTGAGATCGCAAGCGATCTGCTCCTGCTCCACCAGGGACACAACGCTCTGCACCGCGCTTTCATAGGCCTGGTAATAGGCCCGCGCCTTGTCGGCACCGAGGCTGGCACTCAGCCCGGCATAGTCCTGGGCAACGCCGGTGTTGCATTGGCCGCCATTGCGCCCGGAGGCTTCGCCGATCACTCTCCCGGCTTCCAGCACCACCACACTGGCGCCCTTCAAGGCCAGCGCGCGAGCCGCCGCCAGGCCGGTGAAACCGCCACCGACGATGGCCACGTCGACCTGCCCGGGCAATGCGCCGAGCTGAGCACCGGTGAAGGCCGGTGCGGTGTCGAGCCAGTAGGATTCACTGCCCATGTCTAACCCCTTATTGCGTGAAGAGCGCCGTTACCGTTCAACTCAGAGACCGACCAGCGCCGCCAGTCCACCGATGTCGGTGATCTGCTGGTAGCCGTAGAACGCATTGCCCGGAACCTCGTGACCACGGGCGACGAAGGCCTTGTTCTTGATCTTCATGTCGTGGGCCGGCATCAGGTCGTAACGGAAACTGGAAGACACATGCAAGATGTCTTCCGGGCCGCAGTTGAGGTTGTCGAGCATGTACTCGAACGCCGCCAGGCGCGGCTTGTAGGCCTGGGCCTGTTCGGCGGTGAAGACCTTGTGAAACGGTGCGCCGAGCTTGTCGACGTTGGACATGATCTGGCTGTTGCTGGCGTTGGAGAAAATCACCAGGGGAATCTTGTCGGCGATTTTCGACAGACCGGCCGGCACGTCCGGGTGCGGGCCCCAGGTCGGCACGGCGTCGTAATACAGCTGGCCTTCGCCACGGTATTCGACACCCCAACGCTTGCAGACCCGCGCCAGGGAGGTCTTGAGGATTTCGTCATACGGCATCCAGTCACCCATGACCTGGTCCAGGCGATAGGCCGAGAAGTCCTTGACGAACTGATCCATCTGCTCGGGCGCCACGCGATCGGCGAACAGCTCGCGAGTCATCGTGCCCATGTGGAAATTGGTCAGCGTACCGTAGCAGTCGAACGTAATGAATTTGGGGCGAAGGAAGCTCATTGAGTGCGGTCCTGAAGTTCGTTGAGGTCATGGCGCGACAGGTATTCGCTGCGTTTCGGGAGCGGCGATGCAACGCTGCAGCACACCGTCATTACAACACCGTGAAATCAGCAGATGGCGTTAAAAGCGACCTCTGCTTGATACAAACCACCGTTTTAGCCTGCCCCCTCAGCAGACTTTGCGGCTCGCTCCAGCCTTGGGCAAACCCCGTATTTATGCGCTCTTATGGACCTTCATGGCTATGCGAGGCTGACGAACGCCCCCATTCACGGCAGAACCTGCGCCGGGCTGAACGAAAACGGGCGCTTCCCTGAGGAAGCGCCCGTTTGGGTGCGGTTTGAAACCTGTCGACGATCTGCAGTTAACGGATCACCTGTGGCGAGGGAGCTTGCTCCCGTTCGGCTGCGAAGCAGTCGTAAAGTCGGCTGATGCGTTCTACCTGAAAGATTGCGGTCGTTGGTTTTGGGGGGGCTTCGCCCCCCAGCGGGAGCAAGCTCCCTCGCCACAGGTGTTAGGGGGCGGACATTAGCCAGCGATATCGATCAGCACACTCTTGAAGCGCAAGTTGGCTTCGAAGGCTTCGCGGCCCAGGTCCTTGCCGATGCCGGAGCGTTTGTAGCCGCCGGTCGGCAGAATGTAGTCGTTGCTGCGTCCGTAGCGGTTGACCCACACCGTGCCCGCCTCCAGCCGCCGGACCAGTCGCAGGGCGCGGTTGATGTCGGCGGTGTGCACGCCCGCCGCCAGGCCGTAGGTGGCGTGCGCGGCCAGGCTCAATGCCTGCTGTTCGTCATCGAACGCCTGCACCGTCAGCACCGGGCCGAAGATTTCTTCACAGATCGCCGGGTTCTGATTGTCCAGGCCGGCCAGCAAGGTCGGCTGGTAATAGGCACCGCCCAGCCCTTCAAACAAACCACCGCCAGTCAGCACTTCGGCCCCGGCCTGGCGCGAACGCTGGACGATGCCGTCGATACGGCTGGCCTGCAACCGGGAAATAATCGGCGACAGCGTACTCTCGGACGACCAGGTCGGCCCCGGGCGCAATTCCTCGAAATACGCCTGCAAGTGCGCAACGAACGGTTCCATGATCGAGCGCTCGATCAACAACCGCGAACCAGACACGCACACCTGCCCGGCATTGCCGGTGATGGCCAGCGCCACGGTGCGCGCGGTTTTCGCGATGTCCGGCACGTCGGCGAACACCAGTTGCGGGCTCTTGCCGCCCAGCTCCAGCGTCACCGGTTTCGGCCCCACCAATGCACAAGTGGACATGATGCTCGAACCCGTCGCCGTGGAGCCGGTAAAGGTCACCTTGCCCACCCGTGGATGACGGCACAAGGCGTCGCCAGTGACGCGACCATCGCCCTGAACCACGTTGAAAATCCCGGCAGGAATGCCCGCCTGCAGCGCCAGTTCGGCAAAGCGCAGGCTGGAAAACGGCGTCAGCTCCGACGGTTTGAGCACTACGGCATTGCCGGCAGCCAGCGCCGGCGCGACTTTCCATGAAGCCATGCTCAAGGGGAAATTCCACGGCGCGATGGCGGCGATCACGCCGTACGGTTCAGCGATCTGCATGCCCAGGCGATCGGTCTGGGTCGCCGCGACTTGGCCGCCGTGCTTGTCCGCCAGTTCGGCAAAGAAGCGAATGCCCTCGGCGACATAAGGAATGTCCCAGGCGATCACATCTTTATGCGGACGGGTCGAGCCCACCGCTTCCAGCGGCGCCAGCACGGCGACATCGGCTTCGATCAGATCGGCCCAGCGACGCATGACCCGTGCCCGTTCCCGGGGCGGACGGCTGGCCCAATCGCTGCGGTTAAACGCCTGCCAGGCATCGTTGACCGCCTCATCCACCAGGTCGGCATCGGCGATCGGCAACTGGGCATAGGCCTGACCGTCTGAAGGGCGAACCACCTCCAGCCCCGGTTGAGCGTCACGGTATTTTCCGGCAATAAAATGAGCGCTGCGCACAGCGATAAGGCGAGGATCGAAGCTATCCATGGAGCACTCCAAAAAGGGACGGCGAGGCGTTTACTCAGGCCTCCATCGTAGAAAAAAAGCCCAAGCATTTGCTGCCGACCTTATGGGGCAATTAAGTAGTAAGTGTGGTCTGCAGGCCTTTGATGTGAGGAATCTGCCGAATCCTTCCGCCCCCCTTGTCAGGCCTTCACACAGATGGGATACAGGCATCCTCGCGCCGGAAAACCGGTTGATCGCGCACACTGTAAAACGGAGATTCATCATGTCCGCCTCGCACCCTTCCGCTTATGTCTATCGGCCGATGACCGCTGCTGATTTGCCTTCGGCCCATGCCTTGTCTGTCGAGTTGAAGTGGCCTCATCGCCTGGAAGACTGGGCGATGTTGCAGCGGGTCAGCGAAGGCTTTGTGGTGCTCGATGGCGACCGATTGATCGGCACCGCATTCGCCTGCCGGCAAGGCGACTTCGCCACCATCGGCCTGGTGATTGTCAGTGACGACTATCAGGGCAAGGGCATCGGCCGTCGGTTGATGGAAAACGCGCTGCAAGCCTGCCAGTCGCGCACGCCGATGCTTAATGCGACCCTCGCCGGTGCGCCGCTTTACGCCAGCCAGGGGTTTGTCGAGTTCGGACGGATTCAGCAGCATCAAGGCCTGGCCCAGGTGCCCGCGCTTGAACCACTGGCGGACGGTGAGGAATGCCGCCCGTTACAGGCGGCGGATCGGGCTCCTCAACTGGCACTGGCCAACGCTGGCAGTGGTCTGGACCGGCAAGCGGTGCTCACGGAGCTGTTTGCGGTGGCCGAGCATTCGGTGGGCATCGAGCGCGACGGTCACTTGCGTGCCTTCGCCCTGCTACGCCCGTTTGGTCGCGGTCGTTGCCTCGGCCCGGTCATCGCCGAAAACCTTGAACAGGCTAAACACCTGATCGCCGTGTTGCTGGCCCAGGTGCCGGACGCTTTCGTGCGAATCGATATTCCAGCGGACAGTGGTTTGAGCGAGTGGCTGGAGCTGGCCGGTCTCAAACAGGTCGACACCGTGGCGCAAATGGCACGGGGTACACCGCCGCAAGCGGCCAACGGCGTACGCCAATTTGCCCTCGTCACCCAAGCCATCGGCTGATCCCGGCGCGCGATGAAGCGAGCGCCTTCCATCACTTTCTACCCCCCATTTGCAGGGAGCGTCACCCGCATGTCTCAACCCATCATTGTGCTGTTGGCCCGCGCCGACGGCAGCCGCGTTTCTACGTCTTTCAAGGCAGCGCCCTTGAGTTCCATCGATCCGTTCATGGACGGTCGCCAGATTGCCTACATCGGGTCCGACAGCATCTCGGCGGGGCTTGTTCACACCAGCAAATCCTTCGATATCGAGGGCTTCCCGCACACCGAAGTGATCGTGGTCCATGCCGGGCATGTGGTGCTGCAATCCGGGGAACAGGTGCTGGAACTGGGCATCGGTGCCAGCGCCGTGATCGGTCGCGGCACGGCGCTCAGGTTTCAGGCACAACCCGATACTTGCTGGGCCTTCTGCGCCGTCACCAGCCCCAGCGCCGAACAGAAACCGGGGCTGACAGCGCTCGACCCGCTGGCGATGCTGTCCCCTTCGGCGGCACCGGAACCGCAGATACTGATCGGGCCCACGCCGCAGTGCCGCTCGCGCAATGCCTTCGAAGACGACACGACTAATCTGCGCGTGGGTGTCTGGGATTCGACGCCATACACCCGCCATGGTCGAGCGCACAAACTCAACGAGCTGATGCACCTGCTCGAAGGCAGCGTGACTTTACAGGCGCCTGACGGGAACAGCGTTACGGTCAATCCCGGTGACACCGTGTTCGTACCGCAAGGGGCACCTTGTGCCTGGAACAGTGCGCGGTATGTGCGCAAGGTTTACGCAGTTAAATAACCTAATCTTTTAAATGTTGACTAAGCTGCGAATACGTCAGAAGACGTTAAGGTGGCAGAGAACTCACATTCATAGTCTCGGCAACCTTATTTAAACAAATAAGGAGCCGAACCATGAGTGAAGAGAACAATGCGATTCCGGCGAAAATATTAGATTTGCACACCCATCTGTTCAATGCGCGTTATATGCCTTTGGGGCGGGTCATTGCCGACAAGATGGGAAGAAATGAAAGCAAGTTAGCGGACGTAACTGCTGAACTGTTATGGAGTTTGACGGGATCAGAAAGCAGCCTCCTTGCCAAAGATGTCGACATCAACCCATTGGCTATTAAAAGTAAGGAGCCGTTTGTCGATTTGATTTGGGCGGTGGCGGATTTTGAACTGGCTAAGATTCATTCAGAGCCCACGCAGAACACCAAAAACTTATCGTTAGAGGACGGGCGTTCAAAAGTAATTCTTGACTCAGACCTGGCCAAAATCATCGACCAGTTGGACGATATCGTCTATGAAGATGAAGGCCTCAGCACAGACGCGCTGATACTCATCCATGACAACTCATTAGCGCCGAAAAACCTTTTCCCCAGTACCATGGGCATCAAATTCTACACATGGGAAAAGGCAGTTAAAAAAGCGCTTCGTGCAGTTTCAAGGCTCTGTAAAAATGTGGAGGACGGAGGCGACTTCATCGAATTCCTATGGACCATGCTTCACGCTGAAGAGGTTTTGGTTGAAAAACTGAACGACAGCTATGGAATATACAAAGATAAAATGCGCTTCGTACACTTCATGATGGACATGGAAAAAGCTTACAAACAACCCGCTGACGTCTGCTATCCGTTTTTCCCCAAGCAGCTTAATAATATGGAGGAGCTACAGCTAAAATACCCCCAAAAAATCATCGGATTCTCGGCATTCGATCCTCGTCGAGATAACTGGAAGGAAATTGCAGACGCCTCCATAAAATCATTCTCAGGATATAAATTCTACCCGGCCATGGGTTACTTACCTTTTGAAGATAGCGATTTAACTGTACGCGACCGAATCGATCAATTTTTTGCATATTGCATAGAACGCGACAGGCCAATATTCGTCCACTGCACCCCCATCGGTTTTGAAACCAAGGAGCATTATGGTCTGAATACCCACCCGAAACATTGGGCCAATGTACTTCTAAAATTTCCTGGTCTGCGTCTGTGCTTTGGGCATGCGGGGGGAGGCCAAGCCGAAGGAGATGACGGAGCAGGGAAAAAGAAATACTACGGGTGGACCGCCAAAACAGCAGAGCAATGGGATGACCCAGATAATTTTGCGAGGATCATTGCAAAACTGTGCACCCAATACAAAAACGTTTACTGCGAAGTTGCTTACATCACGGAGCTACTTCAGGGGGAAGACTGGGTTAATTATTTTATAGCCAACCTGGAAACAGCAAGAAAGAATATCGGGCAATATGACTTGATGAAGAAAATAGCCTATGGCTCCGATTGGGACATGCCGTCCATGGTGGATCACACGTTACCGTACCTTGAAGTCTTCCTGAGTATTTTCAACAAGCCTGAGTACGCGCCCTACAGGGAGCGATTCTTTTCAGAAACGGGTTATGAATTCCTCGGTCAAACATAATTGCGTACGAAGACCTCGTATCTCGGCCAACCTCATGTCCGGAGCAATCGCTCCGGACATCTGATCAGCACCTGAAACACACCAGCAATCAGATCAATTGCCTTTAATTACACCGTCGAAACAAAGGTTTTCTGACATTAAGCAGATACTTTTGCCCATCGTTCAGGCGCAAGGGAATGACGATCCTGGTGCGGTGGGCAAACTCGCTGGCGATTGCGTTCAGCCATGCAGCGGCGCTCACCGGGTAAAACGGGATAGACGCCAGACACGCCTTTTGTCCCTGGTTGAGCCTGTCGGCCTCGTCAACGGCATCCAGCACGGTAATGGCGCTTCGCGTAAAGCGAACACAGCGCTGGGTGTACTTGCGCCGTTCAGGTGCTTTGACCAGTCTAAGGTTAGCCGGGCAAAGCAATTCGACCGAGCCAAATGAGTACAGGGAGATAGCATCAATGATGAACTTTTTCTCTTGATCCTCCACCGTATTCCAACGTGTCTTGTCAAATTTTCCGATCGGGTACTTGTCACTTGAAATAAGATAGTGCCGTTGTTCCAGATCGCTCAGACCGACGGTATGAGCGCCGCCCACAGAAACGAAGCCAAACATTGCCGGCGCGGTAATCGTCAAGACACCGATAAAACCGAATACACTGGCCAGCACTAACCTAAAGCGAATCAGTCTGCTTTCAGCCATGCTCATGTGAAAAACGACTGCTGGAAACAATGACCCCAGCATCGTTATAAAACTGAATATAAGCGCTTGGGATAGTCCGAGAGTTGTATCGGGGCCGACGAACGACTTGGCGACCACCGATGCCGGGAAAATACCCAGAAAAGCAATCAACTCCAACGCCGCGACCAGTAATGCACACGCCAGGATTTTCCTTGACGTACCAGCCTCTAGAGGTAAACAACCTAGCTTGCCGGCGTTAACCTTAAAAAATTTCCAGGCGGTGCCGACCAGTGGGATTAATGAAAGAAATGCCCATCCTAAATGGGCAGTCGAATAGTCAAGTAGCGTACCCGCCAGCACGACCAATATAAGGACCGCCATGGCGGCTGCCGTCATTCCAAACAACCAGCGAACGACCGTTTTTGCCTGCTCAATCTCTGGCTTTAGGAAGGAGATTGTCGACGAAAAAACATAAGAAGTCACCAGCATGCTGCCTACTAGACCGACAAACAAAAGAAAACACGCAACAAACAGAATGGCCAAAGAGGGACCGAACTCCAGCGATCGCAAGAAAACATCCGGGCGGCCTATGTACAACGAATATGAACTTAAGCTTGCAACTCCGGCAAAAGATGCCAAGAAGGCACACAGTGCAGTGATCCAGCCATAATGCTCTTTAGCAAAGTCTAGCGCCCAGTAGATATCCTTGGCCTTATCCTTAGGTCGTTTAAAATCCGTTCGCACTACAAGCCTCTGTTAGCTTATTCCAAAGACCAATCATACAAGATGTTCAGTCATGCGGAGGTATAGAGCGCAGCAGCGCCGGGTGCATCAGGCGATGCGCGCGCCGTTGCTGAGCGCCCCGTGTTCATAGTCGCGGCGGTCATAGAGGCTGCGATTGAGCAGGCTCCATTGGCTGTCCTGCAAAAAACCGTTGGCGTTGTCTTGTTCCGATGCCCGAGCGAGCAGGGTTTCCCCTCCCAAGGCCAAAAGCAGGGCGTGCGTGGTTAACGTCTTCACAGTTTTCTCCTGGAAAATCGGTCGTGCGTAGCGGGTCTGTAAGGCGTCCCGCCCAATGGGGGGACACCGAAGAGCGGCTCAGAGGTATTTGAGAATCGCGATGTCGCGACGGCGCTGCTTGAGGTTGGCGAACCAGCGCGTCGGGAAGAACAGCAGCACCCCGAGAATCACGCTCCACAACCAGACCATGGGCAGGTTATCGAAGCCGTAATAGGTGCCCTGATTGGCGCCCCAGATGGCAACGGCCACCAGGTACATGGCCTTGAGCACATACAGGTGCAACAAGTAGAAGAACATCGGCGCACCACCGTAGACCGCCAGGGTCGCGGTGGACCAGCGATCCTGGGCCTTCTCGAACAACGCCAGGAGAATCAGCCCCAGGCCGAGGGTCGGCATCAGGAACATCAGTGACGGCGGATACTTCTTCGCGCTCACGAAGCTCATGAAAGTGCGCAGCGAATCACCGGTCTGCACCCAGGGTTTCTCGCCGTAAACGTTCAGATAGCAGATGAACACAAACGCCGCCAGCAGGCCGAAGCCGACTTTGAGCAAGCGGGAAATCCGCTCTGCCGGGTCCATGTCCTTGCCGAACCACGGCCCGATGGCCCAGCCCAGCAGGATTACGCCGATCCACGGCAACACCGGGTACGTGGTGCGAGCCCGGGTGAACTCGGTGATGTCGATGAATACGCGCTGATGCAGGATCGACCACGGCACGAAGAACGGCGACTCCGGCCCCACGGTCACGCCATCGAGCAGGTTGTGCCCGGCGACGATCGCCACCCCGAGCACGATCAGCCAGCCGCGCTTGAAGTGCAGCAACCCGGCAAGCACGATCATGCAGATGCCGATGCACCAGATCACTTGCAGCCACAGCGTCTTGGGCGGGAACTCGGCGTTCCAGGCAAAGCACACGAACGTGAGCTCCAGCAACACCAGGAATAGCCCGCGCTTGAGCAGGAACACCGACGTTTCATTGGCCGTGTGTTTCTGGCTGTAGAGCCAGGCCGACAACCCGGTGAGGAAGATGAACACCGGGGCGCAAAGGGTGCTCAGCAGGCGGGTGAAGAACAGGTCCGGGGTCACGCTCAGCGCATCGATCGGGTCGGTGACCTGACGGTGCAGCAGAAAGGTTTCGCGCACATGGTCGATGAGCATCAACAGCATGACGAAACCGCGCAGAGCATCGATGGCCAGCATCCGGGTGTTGGTTTTGGCAACGCTGGTGGCCAGCGCAGGGGAAACACTTCCCGCCTGCCCTGCCACGCTTGTGGATAGGGTCATATCAGTTACTCATGTCTTGGTCAGTGGACTACCGCGGGCTATTTTCCCGTAGCACCGAAGTGCATGCCCAATGTCAGTCAGTTACGGTGAGGAACCTGTGGGAGCGGACTTGCCCGCTCCCACGTGGGTTGCGCTTGAGCTGCAATGGCGTGGACGACGGATGTGTTCGCGGAGTCAGCTTCAGTGCCGCAACAATTTGCGCAACGGCACGCCGTCCTTGAGCACGGGGGACTTGATGACGATGTAGCTGAAGTACTTGGAGATGCCGATGTTCTTGTCCAGCAGGCTTTCGACCACTTCCTGATAATGCTGGATGCTGCGTGTCATGAAGCGCACCAGGTAATCGTAGCCACCGCTGATCAAGTGGCATTCGAGCACTTCGTCGACCAGACGGATATTGGACTCAAACTTGGCGAAGTCCTCGCGCTTGTGGTCGCTCAAGGTGATCTCGGTGAACACCGTGACTGAGTCGGTGATCTTGGCCAGGTTCAGGTGAGCCTTGTAGCTGGAAATATACCCGGCCGACTCCAGCCGCTTGACCCGTTGCAGGCAGGGGCTGGCCGACAGGCCCACGGCATCGGCCAGGCTGACGTTGGTCATGCGCCCGTCCTTTTGCAGCTCAACCAGGATGCTGATGTCGATTCGGTCCAGTTTTACTAAACCTTCCATTGCGTACCTCTTGACTGCCGTTTGTAAGACAATCTTCTAGCAAAATCAGCGCCGTAAAGACAGCTGATGCTGAGCCACCAGATCCGCCATGCTGTTGATGCAGTAATCCGCCGCGCACGGCGACGGGTGTCTGGCCCGGCCGCGACAGATCAGGCAGACCGCGCCCGCCCCCGGTTGCCGGGCGCCAGGCCGGGTTACCTGGAGGATGGTGTTGGCATCAAGGTCATTGGCCGCCAGCCAGTCATGGTCCTGCAATGGGTCGCTTGCCAGGGAAATAAAATCGTCGGGCATGATCCCCAGGCGTTCGCACAGCAGGCCGCGATCTTCGGCGTCACGGTCGCCATGCACCAGCAGGCGATAGAACTTGCGCAAGTACAGCATGGCGCCGGGTGCATCCTCGAACAACGACCAGCCGACGACGGACCGGGCGAAGCTCATGCCCTCCTCCCAACTGGCTTTCAACTCCCAGCGCTCGGCCAATTGACGGTGGGCGAAACACAGCAAACCACTGAAGCCCAACTCGCCGAAACGCGGGTACAGCGCCTGCACCACCTCGCTGAATTCGGCCAACACCTGTGCCTTGTCCGGGTGACCGCCACGGCTGTCGAGCAGCGGCTGCAACGCCGCCCAGACTCCGGAATCGCGATCCACCAGCACCTCATCGCAATCGATCAGTAACGCTCGATACTCAGTCAGCCCCATGGTGTGTAAAGCCTCCGATGATGCATTCCATCAATCCATGCTCCATAAATGCTCACGGGCGATGCCGTGTGGCAGCGCCCGTGAGCTGGCGTGAGCTCAGTTCAAGACTCGTGCCAGTGCCGCGTCGAGAATCTGCAACGCTTCATCGATCTGTGCTTCGCTGGTCACCAGTGGCGCGAGGAAGCGCAACACGTTGCGTTGCACGCCGCACTTGATTACCAACAGGCCTCCGGCCCGGGCTTCGTCGATCAGTCGTTGGTTGAGGTCGGCATCCGCGGTCCGTGCCTCGTCATCCTTGATCAGCTCGATCGCCAGCATGAAGCCGCTGCCGCGCACGTCGCCGATCCGCGGGTAACGGGCCTGCAAGCGCAACAGTCCCTGACGCAGACGCTCGCCCAACGCTTCGCCACGGGCCAGCAACTGCTCTTGCTCGTAGGCCTCGATCACCGCCAGCGCCGCCGCGCACGACAGCGCGTTACCGCCGTAAGTACCGCCGAGGCCGCCGGGCAATGGCGCGTCCATGATCTCGGCTTTGCCGACCACACCGGACAGCGGCAAACCGCCAGCCAGGCTCTTGGCCACGGTAACCAGATCCGGCTGAATCCCGGCGTGCTGGAAACCGAACCATTTGCCGGTACGCCCGAAACCGGTCTGGATCTCATCGAGGATCAGCACGATGCCGTGCTTTTCAGTCAGCGTGCGCAGAGCCTGAAGAAACTCCGCCGGTGCCGCAAGGAAACCGCCATCGCCCTGCACCGGTTCGATGATGATCGCCGCGACCCGTTCAGGCGCCACTTGGGTCGCCAACAACTCGTCCAGTGCCTTGAGCGCCATGTCGCTGGTGACACCGCGATAGGCATTCGGATACGGGGTGTGGAAGACCTCCGGTGCGAACGGCCCGAAGTTCTGTTTATACGGCTGGCTCATGCCGGTCAGCGTGGTGCCGAGCAAGGTCCGTCCATGGAACCCGCCACGAAAGGCGATCACCGCCGAGCGGTTGGTGTGGGCGCGGGCAATCTTCACCGCGTTTTCCACCGCTTCGGCGCCGGAGGTGAAGAACGCTGCTTTATAAGCGTCCTGGCCGCCGATCATTTCGCACAGGCGCTGGGCCAGGTCGAGATAAGGCTTATAGGCCACCACCTGAAAACACGCGTGGGAGACTTTCTGCAACTGCGCCTGCACCGCCGCGACCACCTTCGGGTGATTGTGACCGATGTTAAGCACACCGATACCGCCGACAAAGTCCAGGTAGCGCTTGCCGTCCACGTCCCACAATTCTGAACCCTGGGCCCGATCGATCACCAACGGGTGCGCGGTAACCAGGCCACGTGGCACGAATTGATCGCGCTGACGGAGCAAATGAGGGGTTTCGTCGACTTTGCTATTCATGGCATTTCCCATCGTGAGTCCGGCAACCGGGAAGTGGTTGCGATGGTGTTCAGGTTAAGGCTTGCGCGAAACGAACTACGCCGAACTTGCCCCCCGAGAAATTCGGATCGACTGTTTTCACCCCGCCAAACGGCAGATTCCTTCAGCCCGCCGAATCTGCCGGGGATGGGCCGATACAAGGTCACACCCCCCGTTAAACCCGACGCTTTCGACAGATCCTGCGCCGGCGTTGCGCGATGATGGACAGCCCCTTCACCTTTCAGGAAATGCCCATGGCCCTGCTGTATAAAGCTGACCCTGTGCGCGGCGAACAGTGGAAAGCGCTGTTTGCCGAACACGCCCCGGATATCGAATGGCGCGCCTGGCCGGACATCGGCGACCCGAAGGACATTCAATACCTGGCCGCGTGGCAGGCACCTGACGATCTCGACGTTGTGCTGCCGAATCTGCAAGTGCTGTTTGCCCTGTCCGCCGGCGTCGATCAACTCGACCTCGGTCGCTTGCCGGCGAGCTTGCCGGTGGTGCGCCTGCTGGATCCGGGCATCACCCGCGGCATGTGCGAATACGCGACTTTTGCCGTACTCAGCCTGCACCGCGACATGCTGCGCTATCGCGAGCAACAAATAGCCCGCTGCTGGCAGGCGCACTTGCTGCAACCGGCGGCCAAACGTCGGGTCGGGGTCATGGGGCTCGGTGCCCAGGCGCAGCAGATTCTGGCGACCTTACAACCGCTGGGCTTTGCCTTGTCTGGCTGGGCGCGCAGTGCCCATCACATTCCGGGGATCGATTGCTATGCCGGCAACGCGCAACTGCCGGCGTTCCTCAGCCAGTGCGACATTCTGTTGTGTGTATTGCCGCTGACCGAACAGACCCAGGGCATTCTTGATCGCAACCTGTTTGAGCAACTGCCCAAGGGCGCGGCGCTGATCAACATGGGCCGTGGCGGGCATTTGATAGAAGAGGATCTGTTGGAGGCGCTGGACAGCGGGCATTTGAGCGGCGCGGTGCTTGATGTGCTGCAGCAGGAGCCGGCACCGGCGGATCATCCGTTCTGGCACCACCCGCAGATTCTGCTGACACCGCACATCGCGGCGATGACTCAGCCGGAAAGCGCGTTTGGGGTGTTGCTGGAGAACATCCGCCGGCATCAACGGGGGGAGCCGATGCTCGGCGAGATCGATCGTGCGCAGGGTTATTGAGCGCCCATGCAGTAACGGGGCGCTCGGTGTTTAGTGGGTTCCTGGAATACTGTTATCACAGGAAATATATTGCCCGCCACGCCGGATCAGTTGTTCCTGCATGCGCTGGCAGCGTTCCAGTTCCTGCTGCATCGAACGGTCGATGCTGATATTGCCGGTCTTCTCCGGTTGTTTGCCGTCACCCAGGCGCACGGTCACCCAGGGCTGTTCCGGCTGGAGCTGGAAGCGGCTTTTTTCTTCGACGGGCTTGGCGGTTTCGGTGGCTGCCGGTTTCGGCAGTTGATCGGAAGTGACCCCGTAACGGGTCAGAATCGAGCTCTGAGGCAGTTCTGCGGCGGCGGTTGCCGATAACAAGGCCAGCGCCAGACCGAAGGTGTACCTCTTGCTATTAGTCACGTTGCTAAATCTCCTGTATTCAATGGCGGCATGCAGTCCTGGCGTTATAGTGTAACGCATGAAGAGGCTGATGCTTTAGTGCCAGTTCCTGTTGGTGCAGGTATAGGAGTCCTATCGCGTTATCGTTCTTCGCGGGCAAGTCGGATCGCCGCATCGCTCGCTCCTACAGAGGAACGCATTCCATAGATGTAGGAGCGAAGCTTGCTCGCGAAGAGGCCCTTACCGGCGCCCCATTACCCTCAGGCGATCACAATCGCGCTACCGGACAAACTGTCCAGCCCGACACCCACCAGGGTCACCGAATCACTGCCAAACGTCAGCAGCGTATCCTGCCCCACCGCCGTGGCATGGGCGCGGAAGTCGTCGTTTGGCGCAACGCCCTGAACCCCGAGGAACACCAGTTTGTCGTTGGCCTGATAGCCCACCACCCGGTCCTGGCCAAACGCGCCGCTGAACAGGAAAGTATCGACCCCGCCGCCCGATTCCATCAGGTCATTACCCGCACCGCCGACAAACACATCGTTGCCGCTGCTGCCGAGCAAATGGTCGTTGCCATCGAGGCCAAACAACCAGTCGCCCGTTGCGTGGGCCTTGAGGGTGTCGGCGCCGGTGGTGCCCTTCACGCTTGAGGCGTACTGGGTCAGGTTGCTGCCGACCGCAAGGCCATTGGCGGTGACGCTGTGGGTCACGTCATCCTTGAACACGCCCCAGAGAAATCCCGGCTCCTTGGTGACAATGCTGCCGATGTCGCGGGTGATGCTGATGCCGCCATTGGCGTCGCGCACGTACAGGTTGCCGGCACCGTCATTGGCAAAGACGAAGTTCTTCACCGACTGTTGCAGGTCCAGCACGTTGCTGCCCTTGCCGCCCAACAGGATGTTGTAGCCACCACTGTCGCGGAAGGTGTCGTTACCATCGCGGCCTTCGATGTAGTCGTTGCCCTTGCCGCCCTGGATCAGGTCATTGCCGTCGCTGCCGATGATGAAGGTGCTGCCCTTGTGGGTTTCGGCATTGCGGTTCAAGTCCTGGACCCAGGTGTTGGCCCGCGCCGGGTCCGAGAGGTTGGCGACGATGATCGTCGAATCCTTGCTGGTCAGGTCGTAGAACTTTGACTCCAGCACCCGGGTCATGCCGTCGCCGTAACCGGTGGGCAAATGTGAAATCCAGGTGGCGATGTTGGTGATGGAATACGGCAACACATTCCACGCCGTCGAGGCGTAGTGATCGTTGAAGCTGACGATGTTGTCGGTCGTCGATGCCTTGGCAGCGTCGTGCACGCCTACCGAGGCAAGGTTGAACGACGAGCCATCGAGGGCGCGGAACACCGGGTCATTTTCATAACCGATGTTCAGCACTTTGTCGCTGCTGCTTTGGGTCGGCGAGGCGTAGGCGATGTAGTTGGAATCCTGGTAGAACCCCGACCACTTTTCACTGCTCAAGTCCGCCAGACTGTTGACCGCCAATCCGCCGAGGCTGTGGCCGCTGACCAGCACGTCCTTGCCCGCCAGGCCATTGGCCTGGGCAAACGCCGCGACTTTGCCGAGCAAATTGCCAAAGGCTTCGCCCACGTAGTTTTTCGCGTAATCCTTGGGACCCAATGCCGCCAGCAGATCGTTGATCACATCGCCGATGGAATCACCGATCTGGATTTCCCGTGGGCCGCTGGTGCCGCGAAAGGCGATGCCGATTTCCGTGAGATGCCCCTGGGCATCGTACTTGCCGAGGATCTCCACTTGCGCGCTGGTGTAACCGGCCTTCTCGCCGAAGAAGGTTCCGCGCGCGTCGGTCTTGCCGTCATAGCCCAGTTGCGCGGCGGTGATTGGCGTCCAGCCGGCCTTTTGCACGGCGTCGAGCGCGGCCTTTTCCGAATCGGGGTTCCAGGGAATGCCGGGGATGACGCCCTGGGAGTCGGTGCCGCCGATCAGCGCGGTCACCAGGGTTGCCGGCAAGCCCAGGCCGAAGCCGTTTTGCTGGTAACCGGTGGCGAAACCGTTATCGAGGTTGTGATAGGAATACAGCGTGATCGCCATGGCGTCGCTGAACAACGCCTTGGAATCTGCTGTACCGAAGTTTTTGTAGTCATATACACCCATTGGTATTGCCTCTCTCTTTGTTGGAATTGTCAGAGATAGCTCACAGCCAGGACGCCTCGATCACGAGGCGCCCCGGAGCATCCAGTGCATGCAGCCTTTACGCAAAGGTAATTCCCGAAGCCGACAGGTTATCCAGTCCCACCCCCACCAGTGTCACGGCGTAATCGCCAATCTTCAGCACCGTGTCGTTGCCGGCCTGTGAAGCGTGCTGGGTGTAGTCATAGCCCTGCCCCGCGCCCTGGACGCCGATGAACACCAGTTTGTCGCTGCCCTGGTAGCCATTGATCGCGTCAAAGCCGAAGGCACCGCTGAACAGAAAGGTGTTGCCACCGCCCGAGGCATGCCTCACGTCATTGCCCGTGCCGCCGACGAAGGTCACGTGGCTTTTGTCGCTGCGCAGCAGGTCGTTGCCGGCGTTGCCGAACAGCCAGTCACCGTCGACGCTGGCCACCAGCGTGTTGCTGTAGGCATCGCCGTTGAGCGAGTGGTTGTAGTGGGTCAGTTCCGTGCCATTGAGCAAGCCATTGGCGGTGACGTTGTAGGTCACCTCCTTGCTGCCCCACCACGAACCCGACTCCTTGCTCACCAGCGCACCGATGTCGCGGGTCATGCTGATGCCGCCGTAGGCGTCGCGCACATACAGGGTGCCGTCGCCGTCATTGGCAAAGCTGAAGTTCTGCAGCGGCTTCTGCAGCTCGAAGGTGTTGCTGCCCTTGCCGCCCAGCAGCAGGTTGTAGCCGCCGTCATCGCGGAACCGGTCGTTACCGTCACGACCTTCGATGAAGTCGTTGCCCGCGCCACCCTTGAGCCAGTCATTACTGTCGGTGCCGATGATGAAGGTGCTGCCGGTGTGGGGCTCGCCGCTGCGGCCCAGATCTTCGACCCAGGTGGTGCCTCGGGACGACTCCGACAGGTTGGAAACGATCAGCGTCGAGTCCTTGTCGGTGAGGTCGTAGAAGCGCGAGTCGATTACCCGGTTCAAGCCGTCGGCATAGCCCAACGAGCCATGGGCCGACCAGTTCAGCGGGTTGAGAATGCTGAACGGCACCAGGTTCTGCGCGGTGGAGGCGTACTGATCATTGAAGTTGACGATGTTGTTGGTCGCCGAATCCTGATGACCGTCGTGCTTGCCCAGCGAGCCACTGCTGAAGGTGGTGCCGTCAAGCACGCGAAACACCGGGTCGTTCTCATAACCGATGTTCAGCACGTTGTTGCCGGTGGCGCTTTGGGTCGGCGAGGCGAAGGCGATGTAGCTGGCGTCCTTGAAGAAACCACCCCAGTTATTGCCGCTCAACTCCGCCAGGCTGTTGACCCCCAACCCGCCGAGGCTGTGCCCGCTGACCAGTACGTCCTTGGCGCTCAGGCCGTGGGCGATGGCAAACGCGGCGACATTTTTGAGCAAAGTGTCGAAGGCATTTTTCGCGTAGTTCGTCGCGTAATCCACTGGGCCGACCGCGGCCAGCAGGTTGTTTTTCATGTCACCGAAGGTGTCGCTGTAGCCCAGGCCACCGGTGCCACGGAAGGCAATGCCGAGGCCGATCAGCTTCCCTGCCCCGTCGTATTTACCGAGGATTTCGGCTTCGGCGCTGGTGAAGCCGTCCTTCTCGCCATAGAAGGTGCCTTGAGGCCCGACCTTGCCCTGATAGCCCAGGGCCGCCGCGCCAATCGGCGCCCAAGCGGTCGCCGGCAGTGGCTGGCCGGTGGGCGTGTACGCGTAGAGCGTCAGCGCGATCGCGTCGGAGTACAACGCCTTGCCGGCCTCACTGCCGGCATTTTTGTAATCAAACAGTCCCATGTTGTTGCTTCCTTTGCGTCAAATCAGAACTGCCAGTCCAGGGTCAGGCCCACACCGTGGTCTTTTTCCCGGGAGCCGAGCAGCCCGTTGTAATCCAGGTTCAAACGGGTATCGCGGCCCAGCGCCAGTCCGGCACGGGCGCCGACCACCGCGGCATCGCGGTCCATCGACACGCTTTGCACGCTGAACGCGGTGTTGCCGTTGACGAAGGCCAGGTGGTCTTCGGAACCGGTGTTGCTCAGGTTGTGCTGCCAGCCGAGCGTGCCGGACAGTTCCAACTGGTGCTGGTCGGACAGCGCAATGGCTTTGCTCGCCCGCAGGCCGAGGGTCGAGAGCACCGCATCGCGGTTGTTTTCGCCGCCCTTGAGTGCGGCGGCATCACCTTTTTCGCTGAAGCTGTCGCTGTTCAGGTGCACGTAGGCCAGGTTGACGAACGGCTCCAGTGCCAGCGGTTGCAGGTCCAGGCGATAGGCCGCTTCGGTGAACAGTTGCGCGGTAGTCGCATCGCGTTTGGATTTCTGCTTGCCACTGACGTCACCGAATTGCAGGTCGCGTTTGACGTCGATGCGATGCCAGCTATAAGCACCGCCGACACTCAGGCGCAGCGCGTCGATCTCATGGCCCAGGTAGGCGCCCAAGTGGTAGCTGTCGACCTCGGTCTGCGAATGCGTGCCGTCGCCCATGCTCAACGAGCTATCGCTGTAACCAGTGACGAAACCCAACCGCGTATCTTCAGTAATCAAGCCATCGACACCGGCCAGCAGCCCGCCAATGGAGCTGTTGGAACTGGCGTTGTCATGCCCGCCATCGCTCTTGCCCCAGGCGCCGAGCACTTTGAGCCAGGCGTTGCTGCGGTCATCGGTCGGTGCACCGGCGTCGAACAGATCACGCTCGCGCAGACGTTCGCCGACGGCATCGCGCAGGTAGTGGCTGTCGCTGATCAGCAGCGTGCCGATCGCCGGATGAATTTCACCGGAGAGTTGCTGGAACGCTTGTTGCGCGACAGCGGCGGTCGGCGACAGCAGCAAGGTTTCGTAGAGCGGATTGCCCGCGCCCAGTTGCTCGGCGGCAGCGGCCACGGCGCGTTGGTTCGGGGTTTGGCCGGCACTGGTGAACGACGTTGCGTTGCGTACGACGGCCAGTTGAATGCCGCCCGCCGAATAATTGAGAGTGCCGCCGAGGAACAGGTAATCCGGCACTACCGCACCGAAGCGCCCTTCAATCCCGCCTGCTGCTTGCAGAATGTTGTACTGAGTGCCGAGCAGGGTTTTCGCCTCGCCGGTGGTCAACAGCGTCGGGCTGTTTTCCAGCGACAGGCTGACCGTTGCGCCGTCAATGATCGCCTTGCCGTCGGCGATGATCTGGTCGCTGCTGGTAGGCGACAGCTCTACGGCGTAGGTAGAACCAGGTTCGAAGGTCACGTCGCCCGCCACCTGCAAGGTGCCGATGGAGTTGCCGGGGGCCACGGTGCCGCCGCTTTTCGCGGTCAGCGCCGCAATGCTGCCGTTACCACCGAGGATGCCGCTGTTGTTGACGGTGACGGCCGACAGCAGCGAACCGTTGATTGCCAATCGGCCCTGATTGACCAGGGTCGGGCCGGTGTAGGTGTTGGCGCCGGTCAGCACCAGCGTGCCGATGCCCTGCTTGGTCAGGCCGCCATGGCCGGAAATGTCGTTGCGCCAGAAGTCGAGCCCGCAGTGCACGTCATTGCACACACGCTCGGTGGGTTTGCCGGCGTCGATGATCGCGCCGATACCCGGCAAGTCCGCGACGAACTGGCTGGAGCCGTAGGCGCCGTTGATGCGGAACTCTTCGGGAATGTCCTGTTCGGTGACAAACATCGCCGGGCCGTCGATGCCTTTGCGCAGGTTGATCATGCCCCAGCCGTACAGCGCGTCGACGCCGGGTGCGCCAAGGTCGGTGGCGGTGGTGCGCAGCACGCTGGCAACTTGTGCGCCGGTCATGTACGGGAAGCGCTCCATCAACACCGCTATCGAGCCGGCAACGTGCGGCGCCGCCATCGAGGTGCCGTTGTAGTTGGCGTAGCCGGTAGTCAGGTTATCGGCATTGGTGCCGCTGATGATCGAGCTGTAGATGCGGCTGCCCGGTGCCGACACGCAGAAACTCGCGGTGTAGCCGCAACGCGACGAGAAGGTGCTGATGTTGTAGAGGTCCGGGCTGTTGATATCCGGGTTCTTTTGCAACGCGGCGACGGTCATCCAGTTCGGCGCGATCTCCGGGACGAAGTAACCGAGACCGGCGATAGCGTCCGGGTTGTTGAGGTTGTAGTCGTTGCCGGCGGCGAAGATCGTGACGATGCCGCTGCGGGCCGCCGCGATGGCGCCGTCATAGGCTCCGCCGGGTTTGGTCCCGAGCAAGGTCTGGATCTCGTTGAATTGCAGTTGCGCGTCCTGCACGGTGAAGTGCGGGTAGGCCGGATCCCGGCCGCCGAGGTCGAAGCGGTCGGTGATGCCGATACCCCAGCTGTTGTTGATGATCCGCGCGCCGCTGGCGATCAGGGCGTCCCAACCGGCCTTGTACACCGCACCATCGTTGCCACGAATGATGCCGTCTTCCGGGCCCGGGTCGCCGTTGTCGGCGCTGATGATCTGCGCGCCAAAGGCGACGCCGTGCATCGGCCCGCCATCGCGACTGCCAGCGGCGATCCCGCCAACGTGGGTGCCGTGGGCGCCGAGTTTGCCGTTGGAACCTATCGAGGGCGAACCGTCGTAGAGAAAAGCGTCCCCGGCTTTGACCGGAATGTACGGGTCGGTGTATTCGCGGATGCCGCTGGTGACCAGGGTTATCACCTTGTTGGCCCCGGAAAACTCCGGGTGCAAGGCGTAGACCGGCTGGTCGAAGATCCCCAGTTTCACCCCTTTGCCGGTGTAGCCGGCCGCGTAGGCCTCCTGAGCGTTGATCGCCCCCAGACCCCAGTCGGCGTTGAACTCCGCGCTGCGCCAACTGTTCGGGTCACCGACCCTGCCGTTTTCCACGTAGGGCGCCGCATGTGCGGTGCCCAGGGTTGCCAGTGCGCAGAGCAAGGCAAGTTTGTTGTACTTGTCATTCATCGAGCTACCGTCCTTAGTTATGTTGCAAAAATCCTTGTGGCCAGGGGGCTTCCTCAATCCCTGTAGGAGCGAGGCTTGCCCGCGAAAGCGATTTAACAGCCAACATAAGTGTTGGAAGTACCGGCCTCTTCGCGGGCAAGCCTCGCTCCTACAGGGGCTGCGGAGCCCCTCGGGTTAAAACTGCCAATTGAGACTCAGCCCGACTCCATGGCTCTTCTCGCGGCTGGCCAGTTGGCCGGTGTAATCGAGGTTCAACCGAATGTCCCGGCTCAAGACCAGGCTGGCATGGGCGCCCACCAGCGCCGCATCGCGAACCAGCGGCGAGCTCTCCACCACGAACGGTGCGCCACCGCTGGCAAACGCCAGGTGTTCTTCAGAATCGGTGTTGCTCAGGTTGTGCTGCCAACCGAGGCTGCCGCTCAGGTCCAGCTGTTGTTGGCCGGACAACGTCAGGGTTTTCAGCGCGCGAACGCCCAACGTGCCGAGCACCGCGTCACGCCGGTCGCCGCGGTTTTTGAGCGCGGCGGCGTCACCTTTTTCGGTGAAACCTTCGGTATCGAGGTGCACATAAGCGAGGTTGGCGAACGGTTCCACAGCCAGCGGCTGCAAGTTCAAGCGATATGCCGCTTCACCAAACACCTGAGTGGTCCCGGCATCGACCTTGGCTTTCTGTTTGGCACTGACGTCAGCGTATTGCAGGTCACGTTTGACGTCGGCCCGATGCCAGCTATAGGCACCGCCGGCGCTCAAGCGCCATGCGCCCATTTCGTGGCCGGCATAGACGCCCAAGTGATAACTGTCGACCTGCGCCGATGAATGAGTTCCAGAGCCCATATTGACCGAGCTGTCGCTATAGCCAGCGACCAGGCCGACACGGGTTTCGTCATCGACAGCACCATCGACACCGGCCAGCAAACCGCCAATCGACGTGGTGTAGCCGGCGTTGTCGTGGCGCTCATCTGTCTTGCCCCAGGCGCCCAAGGCTTTGATCCAGCCATTGCTGCGCGAACCGTTGGCTTCATTGAGGCGCTCACCCACCGCATCGCGCAGGTAACGGCTGTCATTGATCAACACCGAGCCCAGCGCCGGGTAGATTTCCCCCGACAATTGCTGGAACGCCTGTTGCGCCGAGCTTGCGGTCGGCGACAGCAGCAGGCTTTCGTACACCGCATTGCCCGCGCCTAGCCCTTCCACGGCAGCGGCGACGGTACGCTGATTCGGGGTTTGGCCGACACTGGCGAAGGTCGTGGCGTTACGCTCGACGCTCAGCTGAATGCCGGTCGCGGCGTAATCGAGGCTGCCGCCGATGAACACATAGTTGGGCAGCACCGCACCGAACTGGCCTTGAATTCCACCTGCCGCTTGCAGGATGTTGTACTGATGCCCCAGCAGGCTTTGCACTTGTTGGGTGCTGAGCAAGGTCGGGCTGTTTTCCAGCGACAGGCTGACAGTGGCGCCGCTGACCGTGGCCACGCCGTTGGCAATAATCTGGTCGCTGATGCTGGGCGACAGTTCGACGGCATAGGTCGACCCCGGCGCAGACGTCACATCGCCACTGACTTGCAACGTACCGATGGAGTTACCGGGCGCCACGGTGCCGCCGGCATTGGCGGTCAAGGCAGCAATTCGCCCGTTACCGCCGAGGGTGCCGTTGGCATTGACCGTCACTGCCGATGTCAGCGAACCGTTCACCGCCAGTAAGCCGCCGTTGACCGTGGTCGGGCCGCGATACGTGTTGTCGCCGGTCAGCATCAAGCGTCCGGCACCGGACTTGATCAGGCTGCCTTCGTAGACTCGGTTGGCGGCGGCGGAATCCCTCGCCATACCTACTGCATAGTCGGTCTGATCCTGCTGACTGGCGCCGGCCGGGATACCATTTGCCCAGCCTTTGTCATGCAATGTCTGTTGCCAGGCGCTGTGTTCGGCGGTGTCTTCGGCCTGGCGCTGAATCAGCGCCTTGTCCGAAATGTCATTGCTCCAGACGTCGCTCTGCCCTGCCCCCAGATTAGCGTCGAACGCGCCGAGCAGTTGCCCCGGCCCACGCATCGCCCGGTCGAGGTTGGCCACACCCCAACCGACGCGCGTGGTCGGCGCGTCGGTGATCGAACCGTCGAGTTGGGTTGCGGTGGTCAGCAACACCTCCAGCGCCTGCCGGTTGTTCATGTACGGATAGCGCTCCATCACCAGCGCCAGTGCCCCGGTGGCATGCGGTGCGGCCATGGAGGTGCCGGATTTGATCGCGTAACCGCCGCCGGGAATGGTGCTGTCGATCTTCGCGCCTGGCGTGGTGATGCACCAATATTTGGCGATCCCGCACTGGTTGTATTTCTGCTGGTTGCCTTTATCCAGTCCCGATACGGCCAGCCAGTGGCCTTCCAGGTCTGGCTGAAAATACGGCAGGGCCGAGCGGACGCTGGCATTCGGGTAACCGCTGTTGCCGGCGCTGAATACGTTGATCACACCACGGCGTGAAACGTCGGCGGCGGCGTCGAGCCAGGTGCCTTGGTTCCAGTGCTGGGCGTAGGCGGCGTGCAGGTCGTCGAGGGTCCGGTAGCTGACGTCCTTCGGCTGGCTGCCCCAACTGTTGTTGATCGCGCGTACACCGGCATCCGCCAGGGCGTTATAGACCGCTTTGAAGTAGCGCGGGTCGGGGTTGGGACCGAACAGGAAACTGTCGTTCTTGTTGGTGTTGCCGACGTAGATTTGCGCGTTGTATGCCACGCCGTGCATGCCGTTGCCGTCCCGGGACGCGCCCATGGTGCCGGTGACGTGGGTGCCGTGGGAGTCGTTGTTGGCGTTGAGCGTGCCGTCGACATTGAACGCTGAACCATCGACATAGCTGCCGCTGGCCGTCACTGCGTGATAGCGGTCTGCGGCGAATTCGGGATGGCTGGAATCGAAACCGGAATCCAGCGCGCCGATTTTCACGCCTTTGCCGGTGATGCCGGCGGCATAGGCTTGATCGGCCTGCATCCGCCCCAGGCCCCAATCGCGCTGGAACTCCGCAGAACGCCAACTGGCCGGGTCACCGAGGGTGCCGGTTTCCAGGTATTGCGCCTGGGCCGGGCCTGGCGCTGATGAAATCACGAGCAATAGCGTGCCGACCGACATCGGCTTGATCTGTACGTCCATGTGCATGACATCTCGCTTTCTTGGCGTTTTTAGAGTTCTAGGCCCCGGTCCCAGGGGCGAGGTGTTGCTGTGACTCTGTGGCGAGGGAGCTTGCTCCCGCTGGGCTGCGAAGCAGACCCAATGGCGGTTGCTGCGCAACCGAACGGGAGCAAGCTCCCTCGCCACACTGTTTTCTGATGGCTACTGTGCCCTCGGGCCCTGGCCGAACGCCTCATCCACCTTGGCCAAATCCTGCTCGTTCAAGGTGCCGGCGTAGTAGTGCAGCTTGGTCCAGGCCATCAGATAGTCGTAGCGTGCCTGCGCCAGATCCCGGCGGGTGGTAAATAGTTGTTGTTCGGCATTCAATGCGTCGAGATTGACCCGTTCGCCACCGAGAATGCTTTGCTTGGTCGAGACCACCAGCGCTTCAGCCGACGTCAGGGCCTTCTGATAAGCGCGCAACTTGTTGACCCCCGACAGGCAGGCGCTGAACTGGCGGCGCAGCTGGATCAAGGTTTCCCGGGTCTTGCCGTCCAGTTCGTACTCAGCCTGCTCCATGTTGCGGCTGGCCTGTCGGGTCGAGGCCGAGACGCCGCCACCGGCATACAGCGGCACATTGACTTCAATACCGATGGTGTTGGTGTCGTAGCGCTGGTTGTAGGTGTTGCCACTTTCCGATTCGTTCTGGCGCATCGAGGCGTAGGCGCTGACTTTCGGCAGGTGCCCGGCGCGATTGCGTTCGACCTCGTAGCGCGCCACTTCCACCGCTTGGCGCTGGGAGGCCAGGTTCGGATTGTTGGCCACTGCCATCTCGTGCCAGGTGTCGTAGTTGGCCGGTTGCAGGGTGAAGGTCTGGAAGTTCTGATCCAGCGGCGTCAGGTCGCCAATGTCGATGGCGGCTACACCCACCAGGGCGCCCAGTTCCCGCAGAGCTGCATCCTGCTCGTCACGCGCCTCGATTTCCTCGGCGGTCGCCAGCTCGTAACGTGACTCGGCTTCGAGGATGTCGGTGCGCGTGCCTTCCCCTTGGCGGAACATCTGCTCGTTCTGCTGGAACTGCTCCTCGAACGCTTTTTTCTTCGCGCGCGCGATGTCGATCTGGTCCTGAGCGAACAGCGCCTTGGTGTAATTCTCCAGCACGCGAACCAGTAGTTCCTGGCTCTTGCCACGGAAGTTTTCATCGGCGAACAGCGATTGCGCCACGCCTTTGCGATACGCAGCGTAAGCCTCGTAGTCGAGCAACGGCTGTTGCAGGGTCAGGGTCGAGCCGTAACTGCTGTAGTTGCGATCTTCACTCTGGCTGTTACCGCGGGCATTCAGATTGGTGGCCTTGGAGGAGTTACGCCCCTTGTTGTAGTTGTAACCCAGCCTCGGCAACAGCCCGGCGCGGCCAATGGCGCGGTTTTCAAGGCCGGCATCGCGCTCCTTGATGGCGCCGAGGAACACCGGATCATTGCGTAACGCTTGCTCATAGATATCGAACGGCCCCATGGCCATCGCGCTGTTGCACGTCAGCAACGCCAGGGTCGCTGCGAGCAGGGAAAGCTTATTCATACAACCGAACATCCTTATTCCTCGGTCAACGCGGAGCCTGCCCGGTCGAGCAGCGGTTTGAACAGATAGTTGAGGAGTGAACGTTCACCAGTGCGCACGAACATCTCTGCGGGCATGCCAGGCTTGATCACCAGGCCATTGAGTTTTTCCATGGCCTGATCGCTGACGCTGCTGCGCAGCACGTAATACGGCGCACCGGTTTTCTCATCGACCATCTGGTCGGCGGAGATCAGGCTGACTTCGCCCGGCACTCGCGGGGTACGGCTCTGGTTGAACGCGGTGAACAGAATGTCCACCGGCAAGTGCGTGCCGACCTTGTCGATCAGGTTGATCGGCAAGTGCCCTTCCACTTCCAGGCTGGTGCCTTGCGGGACAATCTCCAGCAGGTTTTCGCCCTGGCGTACCACCGCGCCTTCGGTATGAACCCCAAGGTTGACCGCGATGCCATCGGCGGTGGCGATAATTTCGCTGTGTTGCAGGTCGAAGCCGGCGGAAGTCAGTTGCTCTTCCAGGGTCACGCTTTTGAGCTGCGCGTCGGCCAGTTGGCTGCGGACTTCCTTCTGGTATTCCTCGCTGTGCTGTTGCAGCTTCAGCCGGGACTCGAGGATGCCCTGCTCCACGCGGCCGCTTTCGCCGGTGTTCTCTGCCAGTTTTTGCTGTACTTGCGACAGCTGACGCTGGTATTCCATCAAGCGGTTGCGCGGGATGTAGCCGTTGTCCGCCAAGGGCTGCAGATTGCTCAACTGTTGTTGCAGGGAACTGGCCTGGGCCGTCAGGTCGGTGCGTGCGCGGCGCATGCCGGCCAGTTGCGCGCTGGCGCCTTCGATGTTCGCGCGCAGGGCAGCTTGCTCACGGGAAAAGGCTTCGCGACGGCTGCTGAACAATTGCCGTTGGCCTTCAAGCACCAGCGCCAGGCGCGGGTCGGGATCGTTGCTCAGCTCAGCGGGGAAATTCACCTGTTTGAGGTTGTCCCGTTCACTCTGCCAGCGCGCCAGGCTGGCCCACGCCATGCGGTATTGCGCTTGCAGCGATTGCACGTCGGCCGCGACTTGGGTCTGGTCGAGGCGGAACAGCGGCTGGCCCTGTTTTACCACCTGGCCTTCGCGCACCAGAATCTGGCTGATCACGCCGCTGCTCATCGATTGCACGGCTTTGCGCTTACCCGAGACCACGACGGTTCCCTGCACCGGGATGCCTTGATCGAGCGGCGCGAGGCTCGCCCAAGTGAAAAAGCTGCCGGCGCCGACAATCGCCAGCATCCAGCCCATGCGGGCGAAGAAACGGGCGTCGCGCTCAGGGCGTTCGGCAATGTAGTCGTGTTCCATCGTCGCTTCGCTGTCGTTGTTCATGCGTTTGCTGCTCATACACCCGAATTCCTGGTCGTGGGCTGATACTGCCGGCTCATGCTGAGCCCGCCCGGTGCCTGCGCGGCTTTTTCACGTGGCTGTTCCTGGGTAACCGACTGGTTGCCGGCAAGCGCCTTGAGCACGTCCTGGCTTGGGCCGAAGGCTTGCAAGCGACCTTCATTGAGCACCAGCAACTTGTCGGCCTGGGCCAGGGCCGAAGAGCGATGGGTGACCAGAATCACGCTGGTGCCCCGGGCCTTCATGTGTGCGATGGCGCCGGCCAGTGCCGCTTCGCCAACGGTGTCGAGGTTGGAGTTCGGTTCATCCAGCACCACCAGGCTCGGATGGCCGTACAACGCGCGAGCCAGGGCCACCCGTTGCTTCTGGCCGCCGGACAAACCGCTGCCGTCTTCACCGAGTACGGTGTCGTAGCCCTGGGGCATGCGCAGGATCAATTCATGGACGCCAGCCTGTTGCGCGGCTTCGACGACTTTTTGCGGATCCGCCTCACGGAATCGGGCGATGTTTTCGGCGATGCTGCCGCTGAACAATTCGATGTCCTGAGGCAGATAACCGATGTAAGGGCCGAGGTCGTCGCGGTTCCAGCGATGAATGTCCGCGCCATCGAGGCGCACCGTGCCGCCCAGCGTCGGCCAGACGCCGACCAGCACCCGCGCCAGGGTCGACTTACCGGAGCCGGAAGCCCCGAGCACGCCCAGCACTTCGCCGGCACCGAGGTTGAAATTGACCATGTGTAAAGTCGCTGCCCGCTGCCCCGGCGGGCCGGCACTGACTTGCTCGAACGTGATCTGGCCTTTCGGCGCCGGCAGCGCCATGGCCTCGTCGCTCGGTGGAAAGGCTTGCAGCAAGGCGTCGAGGCGACGGTAAGCGAGTTTGGCGCCACTCCACTGTTTCCACACAGCGATCAACTGATCGATGGGGCTCAGCACCCGACCCATCAAAATGGAACCGGCGATCATCATCCCGGCGGTCATGTCACCCTTGATCACCAGCAAGGCGCCCAACCCCAGGACCAGGGATTGCAGGCACAGGCGCAGGGTTTTGCTCAGGGAACTGATGACCGCGCCAGTGTCGCTGGCCTGATTCTGCAAGCCGAGAAAACGCGAGTGCACCCCAAACCAGCGTTTGCGCAATGCGCCGAGCATGCCCATGGCCTGAATGGTTTCGGCGTTATGCAGGTGACTGGTGGCCAGTTGGCTGGACTTCTGGGAAAACCCCGCGGCTTCGCCCAAAGGTTTTTTGGTCATGGCCTCGTTGAGGCAGGCCAGCCCGATCAACAGCACCGCACCCGCGGTGGCCAATACGCCGAGCCAGACGTTGAACAGGAAAATCACAAACAGATAGACCGGAAACCACGGCGCATCGAAGAAGGCAAACAACGCCGGGCCGGTGACAAACTGGCGAATATGGGTCAGGTCACCCAGGGATTGCCCGGCGTTGCCCTCGCCCTTGAACAGGTTGCGCTCGAAGGCGGCTTGATACACCCGCAGGTTAAAACGGCGTTCCAGTTGGCTGCCGATACGGATGACGATGAAACTGCGTACGGTCTCCAGCAGCCCGATGAAGGCGAAGAACCCGACTACCATCAACGACAACATCGCCAGTGTGGTTTCGTTTTGCGACGACAGCACCCGGTCATAAACCTGGAGCATATAAATCGATGGGACCAACATCAGAACGTTGATCAATGCGGTAAAGCAGCCGACGCTGATCAAGATGCTCTTATAGTCGCCCAGTGCCTTGAATAACGGTGCGGTGGCCGGGCTCTTCGCCATCTTCATTGGTTTTTCCTGAAGTATTAAGCCTCGCATCACTTGCGAGGTTCCAATTAACTGTCCGCACACGGCCGAGACATTCTTTTGCCGGTTATCGCCGACAGATTAATAACAATTTTTATGGACCTTAAAGAGTCCTGGTTATTGATCTGCTGCTTATAACTGCAATAACGGTCTTTATATCCAGCCCTGCCGTTGGTCCGACTCTTTTCGCTTATTGCGCTGCGCGCGTGAGCGTAATAATCAGCCCCGACTTCAAGGTACTTTTATAAAGCCCCTCATGTTGTCGGCTGAAGAACACAATTCTTGAGCCTTCTTCCCCGGTCACGGCAATGCCGTCCGGCTCCGGGAACCAGCCCATCGCCGATTTTTCCAGCCAGGCACTGAGGCAATCGGCCCCCTCACCCAGGGTCTGTTCCGACTTAAGCTCTATCGTGCAGACATTCGACGGTTTGTCCTGCAGCGCCTGGGACTCGGGCGAGTCTTGCGCGGTATTCAAAATGGCTTGCCATTTGCCGGCGAGCTCCGACGGGTCGGCTAATTTCAGACTGCTTGCCATGGCTACTTCTCCAAGAAACATCATCAGCGCCGCCAACAGCCACGCGGTAGTTTTGCAGGTAAAAGCGTTCTGGGTCATAGGGCGTTTTACTCTGGATCGGGGCAGAGAGCGACGCGTAAAGCGCCGCCCTCCTTTTTGCCTTGAATCAGGCCACGATGTCCGAGAACGCCGCCTGGCCAACGGTGCTGACCAGGAAATCAGCCACGCCATGCCCGGAGAAGTCCACCGACAACAGGCTGTTGCCGCCCGAAGTGGTCAACACTGCATCGCCTGCCGCACCGGTGAACGAGTTCACGAAATGCAGGCCCGCGCCCTTGGTGATGCCAGTCAGGTCGATCTTGTCCAGGCCGCTGACAAAATCGAGGATCTGGTCGACCGCACCTGGCTTGGAGTCGCTGCTGGCCGCGAACACGAAGGTGTCCGAACCCGAACCGCCCCACAGTTTGTCCGCACCGCCCGCGCCGAAGAGGATGTCGTTTCCGGCACCACCTTTCAGTTCGTTGGACACGCCGTTACCGATCAGCAGGTCGCTACCCGAACCGCCAATCGCGTTCTCGACAGTGACGCCTTTGGCGATGGACACGTTGCCCACCAGGCCGCCAACGTCGGAGAACGAGGCTTCATTGAGGTTGATCTTCTGGTTCTGGGTAAATCCGGAGAAGTCCAGAGTATCCTTGCCGCCCGCATCCCACACCGAGAATACGACTTTGTCCGACGACGAAGACGCGCTCAGGAAGTCGCGGCCGGCGTTGGAGTTGAAGCCGTAGGTGGTGTCGCCAGTGCGGGTGGTGGTGTTGGCACCGTAGAGTTTCTGGATGGCGGCGATATCGTCCATCAGCGGGCCGGAAGAATAAGCTTCCACACCGCCCTTGCTGAAGTTCTGGTCGGTATTGCTTTCACTCCAGTAGCTCATGACGCTGTAACCGCGGGTGTCTTGCCCGTAAGTTGCGTCATTGTAGGTCGGCGCGCCTTCACCGGCGTTGTAATCGCCAGGGTGGGCCAGGCCCAGGGTATGACCGATTTCGTGGGTCAGGGTCTGACGGCCGTAGTTGTTCAGGTCCGGCGTCTTGTTCGGCGTGTAGCTGCTGTTGGTCAGGTACCACGAAGTACCGTCATAACCGGCGCCCGTGCCAGGCAGATAAGCGAATGCCGCCGCGCCATCCTGACCACCGCTGTAGTTGCCGAAGGTCAGGTGACCGTCACCGCCGGAGGACTTCTCGGTGAAGGTGACGTTGGCCACGTCGGCCCAGGATTGCATGGCGAGCACGGCCTGGGCTTTCTGTTGCGTATTGAACTGGCTGAACCCGGTAATGCCGTGCTTGTTCATGGTGCTCGACGAAGCCGAGGTCAGGAACGTGTAAGTGAGTTCGATTTTGCCACTGCCGTCCTTGTCCTGGTAGGCAGCGCCGTCACGCAGCAGCTGGGTAGCGGCCTGATCGACGGAGAAGGAGGGTTTGCCATTGACCGTGAGATTGCCGCCACGATCATACTGATGGCTGAAACTATCGATCTGATTGTAGGCAGAACTGGATGCAGCCAATGGCGCAAAGCTCTGTTCGGCGAGATCAATAGCGTTGTCTTTTACTTTCGACATAAACACACTTCCTTGTTTAGCAATGGAACAGTTTTTGTCCGATACGACAATCTCTGGCGAGATCGTCCTATCACTCGCCCAATGAAGGCGTATGAAAACTGACACAATTCGAAATCAAACGTCTACATTTTTTTTGACGTCAAATTGAACTGTTTCGCAGAACTCCAGCAAACATTGCTTGTGCTGTCGAAAGATTGTTTTTAGTGCGGGGTTTCAGCCGGATTGTCCGACAATTTCGTATTTAAATATTAAATATTGGTAAGTTGTCTTTTTGTTGATCGGTTCTCTTTTTTTGGACTTATTAGTGTCAGTGCCAGTGTATTGATATCAACTAAATTAAACGTCCAGTTAGTTGCGGCAGTGGACGACGACAGAGCTCCGACAAACCGTTAATCCCGGCACCGCCCTCAGACCATGCTCGTGATTGCGGCCTGCTAGACTGATTACGCTCTGGCTTGCCAGGCCACCGCATCCGAACGGCCAAAGTCCCTGTCTCCTGATCTGGAGGTATCCCATGAGCAACAGCACCGAACTCACTACTTTTACCGGCTGGGCTGCAACATCGGCAGGCGCGCCACTGCAGCGCTATAGCTACGATCCCGGTCCATTGGGCGCCGAGGAGGTGGAAGTCGCCGTGGAGTATTGCGGCGTCTGCCACTCCGACCAGTCGATGATCGATAACGAATGGGGCCTGAGCCACTACCCGTTTATCCCTGGCCACGAAGTGGTCGGCAGTATCGTGCGAGTGGGCGCACAGGTACGCGGTCTCGAAGTGGGACAACGGGTGGGCATCGGTTGGTACAAGGGCAGTTGCATGCATTGCTCCTCGTGTATCGAAGGCTCCCACCAGCTATGCAACACAGTCCAGCCCACCATCGTCGGCAGTAACGGCGGCTTCGCCGATCGCCTGCGTTCGCACTGGGCCTGGGCGCTTGCGATACCGAACGGACTTGACCCGGCCATGGCCGGACCGCTGTTCTGCGCGGGCTCGACGGTGTTCAACCCGCTCGTGGAATTCGACGTCAAGCCCACTGACCGGGTCGGTGTCGTGGGAATCGGCGGCCTCGGTCATCTGGCACTACGCTTCCTCAACGCTTGGGGCTGCGAAGTCACGGCCTTTACCTCATCGTTGAGCAAGCAGGACGAAGCCAGGCGCCTGGGGGCACACAACGTGCTCGCCTCTACCGACAGTAACGCGCTGAAATCCATTGCCGGCACCCTGGATTTTCTCCTGGTCACCGCCAACGCCGACCTCGACTGGCCGGCCATGCTCGGCACGCTGCGCGGCAAGGGGCGTCTGCATTTTGTTGGCGCGGTGCCCGGCGCTATCCCAGTGCATGTGTTCGACCTGCTTCCCCAACAAAAGAGCGTGTCCGCCTCGCCGGTCGGCTCGCCCAGTACCACGGCAACCATGCTGGAGTTCTGCGCCCGCCATCAGATCTTGCCGCAGGTCGAGCACTTTCCCATGAGCCGGATCAACGACGCCATCGATCACCTGCGCAGTGGCAAGGCGCGCTACCGCGTCGTGCTGGACGCCAGCAAATGACAAATTGGCGCGTCGGGTAATACCGCACGCGCCTTTTGCCGCCGCTACTCGAGATCTCCAACCGTGAAGGCGTAAGGAGTCAGATGCGCAAGTGCGCACTCATGTAGTCAATGAACACGCGCAGCTTGGGCGAGGCATAGCGGCTGGCTGGCCACAACATCCAGAAGACGACCTGGCGGTCCATGTAGTCGTCCAGCACGGTGACCAGTTGGCCGCCTTCCAGCGCTTCGCGCACGAGGAAGGTGGGCAGAAAGGCAATGCCCCTGCCCTGGATTGCAGCGTAGGCAAGGGGCTCGATCGTGTTCGACGTCATCGTGGCGGGCAACGCCAACTCAGCCTCGGATGTTCCGAGCCGCAGCGGCCAACGCTCCAGTTTTCCTGTGGCGGGGAATTTGTGTTGCAGGCAGAAATGACTTTCCAGTTCACGCGGATAACTGGGTACACCATGCCGCTTGAGATACGTGGGCGACGCCACCAGCACATGTTCGCAGGAACCCAGGCGGCGCGCGGTCAAGCGAGAGTCGCTTTGCTCGCCGGTCCGAATCACCACGTCGAACCCCTCCTCGATCACATCGACCATGCGGTCGCAAAAATCGATATCCAGCTCGACTTCCGGATACCGCTCCATGAACCCGTCAAAGGCCGGCATCATCAGGTCGGCCAGCAGAGGCGTGCCCACGCGAAGCCGACCACGCGGGCTGCCAGCCAGGCTCGACAGCTCGGACTCGGCAGCGGAGACCTCGCTGAGTATGCGGCGGCATCGCTCAAGAAATACGGTTCCCTCGGCAGTCAGCGTGATACTGCGTGTACTGCGATGAAACAGCCGTACATGCAAGCGCTCTTCCATCCGGGCGATGGTTTTGCCCACGGTCGAGGACGACACCCCCAACTGGCGGGCAGCGTCGGTAAAGCTGCGCGTTTCGGCGACCTGCACGAACATTGAGATGCCACTCAGACTTTCCATCACTTTTCCTGCGTGCCCCTCGGGGGTACCACATCAACAAGGCGGGATTACGGAAAAAACATCCGAAATGTTCGGCATCGCGAGATATTTTTCTTCACGCGTTACACGCCTACATTGCGCTCATCCCACCACTGATAGGTATCGTTGTCATGTCCAAACTGCATACGAGCATCCAAATTGGCCCTTATCATATTGCCCACCGTGTCGTTCTGGCGCCACTGACCCGCATGCGTGCCGAACCAGGCGACATTCCTGGCCAACTGATGGCTGAGTACTACGCCCAGCGGACCACCGCCGGTGGCCTGCTGATCGGCGAAGCCACGATCGCCGCAGCCAATGGCAATGGATACCTCGGTGCTCCCGGTCTGTATGACGACAGCCAGATTGCCGGCTGGAAGCTGGTGACCGACGCCGTCCATGCCAAGGGCGGCAAAATCTTCCTGCAGCTCTACCACGCGGGGCGCCAGTCCAACAGCCTGTTGCAGCCGGACGGCGGCCAGCCGGTGGCCCCTTCCGTCGTGGAGCACGGCGGCCTGGCCTTCACCGAGTCCGGCTGGACCCCCGGCACCCCGCCGCGCGAACTGACCATCGCTGAAATCCGCGGGCTGGTAGAAAGCTTCCGCGCCGCGGCCGAACGCGGTATCGCTGCCGGCTTCGACGGCGTGGAGCTGCACTCGGCCAACGGCTACCTGTTCGATCAATTCCTGCAGGACGGCAGCAACAAACGTACGGATATCTATGGTGGCTCGTTCGAAAACCGCAGCCGGTTCCTGCTGGAAGCGGTAGAGGCTGTGATCTCCGTCTGGGGCAGCAATCGGGTGGCGGTGCGTCTGGGGCCGAGCGGCAATTTCGGCGATATGTCCGACAGTGACCCCGTTGGCCTGTTCACCTATGTCGCACGCGAGCTGAACAAACTGGACCTCGCCTATCTGCACCTGATCGAGCCGCGCATCCTGGGTGTCGCCGAAGACGAGCGCCGGGACCAGAACCCGGTGGCATCCCAACTCATCCGGCAGCACTACAAGGGCACCCTTATCGCAGCAGGCGGCTTCTCCGGTGAATCGGCCAAGGCGATCCTGGAAGCAGGCGATGCCGACCTGGTCGCTTTTGGCCGCCACTTCATTGCCAATCCTGACTTGCCAGAGCGCCTGCGCAACGGCTGGCCGCTGAACCCGTACGACCGCGAGACCTTCTTCGGCGGTACGGAAGCGGGTTACACGGACTATCCTTTCTACACCGAAGCCGCCTGATACTCTGCACCGCCGGCAGCTGGGAGCCATGGGTGGCCCCGGTTGCCCCTGGACACCTGTTCGTTTCCAAAGAGGTGCCAAGTCTATGAAGGACCTTTTCACCTACAGGCTTTTTACAAGGGTGGCGCGGCTGGGCAGTTTTTCTGCCGCGGCACGCGAAATGGGTCTTTCTCAATCCCAGGTCTCCAGGATTGTTGCCGATCTTGAAGCCGATCTCGGTACCCTGCTTTTGGCGAGATCAACACGCGCAGTTGTGCCCACTGAAGCAGGGGCGGACTTTCTGTCGCGCATGGAGCCCATCCTCGCGGCGGTGGAAGAAGCAGAGCAGAGTGTCCGCGAGGGCGCAGAGCTGCGAGGTGTTGTCCGAATCAGCATGCCAACGAGCATAGGCGTCAGGGAAATCATTCCGCGCCTCGCTCCGTTTGCCGCGATACACCCCAACCTTCATATCCAGGTCCTGCTCGCGGATCATTGGCAGGATCTGGTTCGAGATAATGTCGATGTTGCGATACGACTGGGGCGGCTGCTGGATTCCAGTGCGACCAGTCGCCAGATCATGACGATCTCCAGGTTGATTCTTGCCTCACCGTCCTATCTGAGCGCCGTCGGAGAGCCGGCCATACCGGAAGATCTGCAATCACATCGGATCATCGGAGGTCCAGCCACCGCGGTTCCGACAGCCTGGATGTTCAAGCGCAATGGAGAGACCAGGACAATCCAGCTCGAACCTCATTTCTCAACGGACGAAAATGAGGGCGCGGTTGCGGCGGCAACCGCAGGACTGGGGATCACGTCGACCACCGCCTGGGCGTGCCGGCGCGAGATTGAAAGCGGTGAGCTTGTCACGCTGCTCACCGATTGGGCGACAGAATCCGTACCTGTTCATGCCTATTTCCCCCATGGTTCACGTACCCGGCGTGCCGGCCGCGCCTTGATCGAGCACCTTGTATCCAGTCTCCTTGGCGAGGGCTGCGACACTTCAAGCGTGTAGGTTGATGACGCTCGATTTATGTATTCCTTACATAAAAGATAGCGATTCAGAGTGGCTACTCTGATCCCGCCGCACCTGCCAATTTAGTGTCACCACCCTGCACGACGCATCGGTCGATCTGTTCATCCCGGACGGCGCGCTGGATGGCCTTTATTTTCATCCATCCAGGAGAAGTGTCATGCGTATGACCGGCAATACTATCTTCATCACCGGCGGCGGCTCCGGCATTGGCCGAGGCCTGGCAGAAGCCTTCCACCAGCTCGGCAATCAGGTAATCATCTCTGGCCGGCGCAAAGCACGGCTGCAAGAAACGCTGGACGCCAATCCCGGAATGGCCGCGATTGAGCTCGACATAACCAATCCGGACAGCATCCAGACGGCAGCACAGACGCTCATTTCCAAGTACCCGGAGGTGAATGTGCTGATCAATAATGCCGGCATCATGATGCTGGATCACGTAGACAAGCCAGTCGACGATGCGCTCGCACTGTCGACCGTCACCACTAACCTGCTCGGCCCCATCCGCATGACCTCGGCTCTGGTCGAGCATCTGAAGGCGCAGCCTGATGCGGTGATCGTCAACGTCTCCTCCGTTCTTGGTTTCGTGCCGATGGCTGTGACGGCGATCTACTCGGCGACCAAGGCAGCCCTCCACTCCTACACGCTGTCACAGCGCTACCTGCTTCGCGGGCATGGCATCCAGCTGGTCGAAATCGCGCCGCCCTGGGTACGCACCGAGTTGCTCGATAGCAGCGAGGAAGAGCGCGCTATTCCTCTCGACCAGTTCATTACTGAGGCGATGAAGCAGTTCGAGAGTGGCGCGGACGAAATCCTCGTCTCTCCAGCGGAGGCTATGCGTGCCAACCCCGGCCCGAACGAACATGCGTGGGTCAATCAGTTCAACGACATGATCGCAGCCGGGCCGACTCTCGGCTGACCGCTACCGAGTCAGGCGGCCCCAGAGGTCGCCTGCTCCTCAGACGCATGGAATCCAACCCTTTACAGTCAGCCCCATTGGCTACAAAAGATGACCGATTAGCTACCGGTCCGAATCTTGTTCCACACCCGCGTCCGCACCCGGTCAATGCTCAGCGGCATCGCCTCAAGGGCAAACAATTTGCCCATCATTTCCGGGTTCGGATACACCTTGGTGTCGCTCTTGATGGCCGGGTCGATCAGATGGTCGGCCTGTTCGTTGCCGTTGGCGTAGTGCACGTAGTTGCTGATGCCGGCCATGACGTCGGGACGCAGCAAGTAGTTCATGAATGCGTAACCGGCTTTCTCGTCCGGGGCGTCGGCGGGCATGGCGACCATGTCGAACCAGATGGCTGCGCCTTCCTTGGGAATCAAGTAGCCGATGTCCACACCGTTCCCGGCCTCCTTGGCGCGGTTTTCCGCCTGGAGAATGTCCCCAGAGAAGCCGACGGCCACGCAGATGTCTCCGTTGGCCAGGTCGCTGGTGTATTTGGACGAGTGGAAATAACTGACATAGGGCCGGACTTTCATCAGCAGCGCTTCGGCCTTTTTATAGTCTTCGGGGTTCTTGCTGTGATGCGGCAGCCCCAGGTAATTCAACGCCGCCGGCAACAGTTCGGGCCCGTTGTCGAGGATCGCCACGCCGCACTTTTGCAGTTTTGCCATGTTCTCGGGCTTGAAGATCAGGTCCCAGGAATCCACCGGCGCGTTGTCGCCCAGCACCGCCTTGACCTTGGCCACGTTGTAGCCGATGCCGGTGCTGCCCCACAAATACGGGAAGCCATGCTCGTTGCCCGGGTCGTTGGCCTGCAACGTTTTGAGCAGTACCGGGTTGAGGTTTTTCCAGTTCGGCAGCTGGCTCTTGTCGAGTTTCTTCAGGGCCCCGCCCTCAATCTGTCGGGCCATGAAGTGGTTGGACGGGAATACCACGTCATACCCGGATGTGCCGGTCATCAACTTGCCATCAAGGGTTTCGTTGCTGTCGAAGACGTCGTAACTGAAGGCGATACCGGTTTCTTTCTGGAAGTTTTTTGTGGTGTCCGGGGCGATGTAGTCCGACCAGTTATAGATTTTCACGGTCTCGGCGGCCTGACTGAGGGTCGCGACGAGCGCAAGTGGAGCAAGCGTCAGTGTCTTTCGGATCATGGGTCGATTCCTGTTTGGGTTGTTTTCTTTTTATTGGAGAACTGGCAGGCAATCAGAGATCAAAAAATCAAAACGTAGGTCTTGCGCACGGTTTCCTGGATGTCCCAGATGCCGAGGCTGTTGGCTGGCAACATCAGTGCATCGCCGGCTTCTATGTAGAGGGTTTCACCGTCATCCGGGGTGAAGGTGCAGCGGCCCTGGATGAAGTGACAGAATTCCTGGGCAACGATCTGCCGGCGCCAGCGGCCGGGAGTGCATTCCCAGACGCCGGTTTCGACGCCGTCGTCGCGTTCGACGCTGGTGGTCGAGGCCACTGCCACGGGCATCCCCAGTGGCACGGCGACGGGCGTTGACTCTTCCAGCTTCAGGGTTGCGGTGTTCTTGAAGTGAGTGATTGCCATGGCAGTACCTGTCGATTGAGGAAATACCGTTCAGCGCATGAAACCTTCCATGAACCCTGCGACCCGGCCGGCCAGTTTGCGACGCCAGGGCGCGGTGGACGGGTTGGCCAGGGTCTGGTCTTCGTGAACGAAGCTGCGGATGATTGCGTTGTAGCCCAGCCAACGGCAGGGCTCCGGCTCCCAGGCCTTGAGCGCGTCGAGACCACCCTGAGCAATCACCCAAGGCTGGCGCACCAACTCGGTATCGCGCTGAAGAATCAGATCGGCCAGCGTCCGCCCGCCGAGGTTGCTGGCACCCACGCCCTCCCCGCCATAACCGCCCGACAAGGCGATGCCGCTGGCCTGATCGCAGAGCATGTGCGGCTTGAAGCGCCGGGACATCCCCAGGTTGCCGCCCCAGGCGTGGGTGATTCGCACGTTCTTGAGCTGCGGGAAGAGTTCACCGAACAGGTAGCGTCGTAACTGCACTTCGCTGGCGCTCAGCTCGAAGTCATGGCGCAACTTGCCAGCAAACTGATAGCCGCCACGGGCGCCGAACACCAGACGGTTATCTGCCGTGCGCTGGCCGTAGGTCACCTGGCGGCTGCCTTCGCTGAACGCCTGACCATGGCTGAGGCCGATGTCGTCCCAGGTCGCGGCGGACAGCGGTTCGGTCGCCACCAGTAAACTCTGCACGGGCAATTGATAACGACCCAGCGGCGGCAACGTGACCGCGTAACCTTCTACCGCCGGCACGATCCAGCGGCTGCGAACCTGCGCGCGTGCTGTGCGCAAACTGCCCGACTGCCACTGGGTGACCGGGCTGTTTTCATAAATTTTGACCCCCATGCGCTCCACCGCCCGTGCCAGACCTCGCACCAACTTTGCCGGGTGAATGGTCGCCACGTGCGGTGCATAGATACCGCCATAAGGTTTGGCGATTCTGATCTGTTGCGCCAATTGCTCGGGGCTGAGCCAGCGGTAGTCGGCCTCAGTCAGCCCTTGGCGGTAGAGTGCGTCCAGATAATCGCGCAGGCTGGCTTCCTGTTCCGGGTAACGCGCCGCACAGTAAAGCGCCCCGCCCTTGCGGTAATCGCAGTCAATGCCTTCTCGTTCGAGGACGATCTCTACTTCATCGGGGATGCCGTGCAACAGATCGAAAGAGGCGCGACGTTGTTCGGCTGGTAAACCGGCGAGCAAGCGGTCTTCACCCAGCAGGTTGCCCATCAACCAGCCGCCGTTACGGCCCGACGCACCAAAACCCGCGGTTTGTGCTTCGACGATGGCGATGTTCAGACCCGGCGCCAGGCGCTTAAGGTAGTACGCAGTCCAGAGCCCGGTGTATCCGGCGCCGATGATGGCCACGTCGACGTCCAGGTCCTGTTCCAACGCCGGGCGCGCCAGCAACGGCTCGTCGAGTTGATCCATCCACAAACTGATCCTTCGCCACGCCGTCATGCAAGACTCCACCGCTCAACACTTCGATGGCGTCGATCCTAGTGCGTGGGCTCAGGGGCTGTCTTGCGCGCGTGCACGCAAAGAAATTTGTTTGGCGTAAGCCTTGGGCGACAGGCCAGTGTGCTGGCGGAAACAGCTGTAAAACGCCGACAGCGAATTGAAGCCTGCGGCAAAGGCCAGCTCATCGATGCGCAGTGGCGGCGTGGCACTGTCCAGTGCCGCGAGCAAATGCTGCAACCGCGCCTGATTGACGTAACGGTAGAAGCTTTGCCCGAGCACCTGGTTCAACAGGTAGGAAATCTGATTGCGGCTGTACCCGCACTCCTTCGCCACCCGTTGCAGGTCGAGTTCGGGATCCAGGTACGGCTGCTGCCCCTGGAAATACTGCTGCAAGTCTTCGGCCATGAAACTCAGTTGCCGCGGTGACAACCCGAGCCGGCTGACCGCTGGCCGCAGGTTGCGGGTGGCTTTGCCGGACGCTTGTTCGTGTACAAGGGTTGCGTATTCATTGACCCGCCAGATCAGCCCGTCACGTACGGTGATCGCCTCGCTGGTCCGAAACGACACCAGCCCTTCACCGCCGCGAAGGGTGATGCGGTATTGAATGAACGCCGTGTTGCCATCCAGTCGGATACGGTCCGAGTGCTCCAGCGCCTCATCCGGATCGCGAGGCATGCTGTCACGCACGTACTCGCGCAACGCGTCCAGGCCCATCACGCGGTTCTGGAAAAAGTCGTTGTACTGAATGTCCGGATGATAAAGCGCCATCACACCGTCCAGATCCCGGTGTTTCCAGCGCAGGTGGTAACGCATGACCGTGTCGCCCGTGGCCTGGGTTTGCAACGGACCATCATCATCGGCGTGCATAGAGGACTCGACGAGAAAAAACCGAGCTTGCCGAAGTTCAGTCCGGGCTTCAATGACCAATGGGATTCCCAGTAATGCTGGCCTTTGGCCGAAATGCCGGCCTCTCATGACCTGGGTCAAAAAAAACTGAACCAATCGCTGAACGGTCTGAAAAATTCCACATGATTTTCACATCCGGGTGCTACTTTTAAAGACAGTCACCGGTTGAGCCAATGAAGGCTCTTCCCTCCTAACATGAGCTAAAGGAAGCGCTCGATGATGAAGGCGGGCAACACATGAATCAAGGGTCATTCAGTAAGGTCACTTTTCCAAATGCCTGCCAGCTGATGCGCTGGCATTTTCATCCCATGGGTTTCGAGGCGACCATGGATGCACCGGGCAGCATGGTCGCCCGCCTGTTCGACCGTGCCAGTGGCGAAACCATGATCGCCATTGCCGGTATTCCTTGTGCAACGGTCATGAATGCCGCCGATGTAGAGCGGATTATCGAAGCGGTCGAGGATGAGCTGGAAGCGTTCATTCCTCCGCAGACGCTCAGGAGTTATGCCTGACAACCAACACCCGACAAAAAGCCCGCTCATCGATTTAGCGGGCTTTTTGTAGCAGCTAACTGATAGACATCAGGGCCTGGGCCAAATCGGCGCGCAGGTCTTCGACATCCTCCACCCCCACAGACAGACGCACCAGCGCATCGCTGATACCTAGCTGCGCGCGGGTTTCTGCGGGGATGGTGGCATGAGTCATGATCGCCGGGTGCTCGATCAGGCTTTCCACTCCGCCCAGGCTCTCGGCCAAAGCGAAGATCCGTACACTCTCGAGGAAACGTCTGGCGCCCGCCAAGTCGCTGTTCAGCTCGACGGAAATCATCCCGCCAAACCCGCGCATTTGTCGCCGTGCCAGTTCGTGCTGCGGGTGCGATGCCAGGCCCGGATAATACACGTGTGCCACTTGCGGCTGACGTTCCAGCCATTGCGCCAACTCCAGCGCGTTGGTGCAATGACGCTCCATGCGCAGCGCCAGGGTTTTCACCCCACGCAAAGTGAGGAACGCGTCGAACGGCCCGGCGATGGCCCCCACTGCGTTCTGCAGAAAGCCCAGGCGCTCGGCCAGATCGACGTTTTGCCCGACCACCGCGATGCCGCCGATCACGTCGGAATGACCGTTCATGTACTTGGTCGTCGAGTGCAGCACGATATCGAAGCCCAACTCCAGCGGGCGCTGGATCCACGGGCTGGCGAAGGTGTTGTCCGCCACGCAGATGATGCCTCGCTCGCGGCAGATGCGCGCGACGGCAGCGAGGTCAGTCAGGCTTAGCAAAGGATTGCTCGGCGTCTCAACCCAAACCATCCGCGTGTCGTCCTGCAGCGCGGCTTCGAAAGTCGCCAGATCAGCCATATCGACGAAGCTGAAACGATGCCCGGCGCTGCGTCGGCGCACCCGTTCGAACAGGCGGAAAGTCCCGCCGTACAAATCATTGCCAGAGACGATGTGCGCGCCAGCGTCGAGCAGTTCGAGCACGGTGGCGATCGCCGCCAGCCCGGAGGCAAAGGCGAAAGCCTGGGTGCCGCCCTCAAGGTCCGCCACGCAACGCTCCAGCGCAAAGCGCGTCGGGTTGTGCGAACGCCCGTAGTCGAAGCCCTTGTGCACACCGGGGCTCTGCTGCGCATAGGTGGAATTGGCGTAGATCGGCGGCATCAGCGCCCCGGTGGTTGGGTCCGGCGTTTGTCCGGCATGGATCACACGGGTGGCAAAGCCCCGTGGCGCGTTGGTCTCATCGTGCTGACTCATGTCAGGGATCTCCGCAAGTGATTGAGCATGTCCACGCGGGTAATCAAGCCGTGAAAGCCCGAGGTGTCGGCGATGATCGCCACCAGCCCACGGTCGAGCACCGCCTCCAGTTCAGCAAGACTGGCGCCAGGAGGCAGGGTTTCGAGCTTGTCGGTCATCGCGCTGGTCACGGTCATACGGAAGTGCGTAGCGTCCTCGTGCACGCCAAGCAGAATGTCGGACTCATCAATTACCCCGACCAGCTGCTGCCCACCCACCAGCACCGGCAGTTGCGACACATCCGCCAGGCGCATGCGCTGGAAGGCCGTGAGCAAGGTGTCGTCCGGGCCGACGCTGACCACCCGGCCATCCTCGAAACGCCGCGCGATCAGGTCACGCAAATCGCCGTAGCGTTTGCGCGCCAGCAAGCCCTGATCGTTCATCCACTGGTCGTTATAGATCTTCGACAAGTAGCGGGTGCCGGTGTCGCAAACGAAACTGACCACCCGCTTCGGCTCGGTTTGCTCACGGCAATAGCGCAATGCCGCCGCCAGCAAGGTGCCGGTCGAAGAGCCGCCGAGAATGCCTTCGGCGCGCAGCAGTTGGCGGGCATGATCGAAGCTTTCCTCGTCGCTGATCGAATAGGCCTTGCGCACGCTGGAAAGGTCGGCAATCGATGGAATGAAGTCCTCGCCGATGCCCTCCACTGCCCAGGAGCCAGGCGTACCGAGGATCCCGCTGCGGCTGTACTCGGCCATCACCGAGCCGACCGGATCGGCCAGCACCATTTCCAGGTCAGGCTGCACCCGGCGAAAGAAACGGGTCAGCCCGGTCAGCGTGCCGGCCGAACCGACGCCGACAACAATGGCATCCACATCATGCTGAGTCTGCGCCCAGATCTCCGGCGCGGTGCTGCACTCGTGGGCCAGCGGGTTGGCCGGGTTGTTGAATTGATCGGCGAAAAACGCGTCGGGAATGTCCTTGGTCAATCGCGCCGCGACATCCTGGTAATAATCGGGATGCCCTTTGCCGACGTCGGAGCGGGTGATGTGCACTTCGGCGCCCATCGCCTTGAGGTGCAAGACCTTCTCGGTGGACATCTTGTCCGGCACCACCAGCACCACCCGGTAACCCTTGGCGCGGCCGACCAAGGCCAGACCCAGACCGGTGTTGCCGGCCGTGGCCTCGACGATAGTGCCGCCGGGGCGCAAACGACCATCGCGCTCGGCGGCGTCGATCATCGCCAGGCCGATGCGATCCTTGATCGAACCGCCGGGGTTCTGCGATTCGAGTTTGAGAAACAGTGTGCACGGGCCGGTATCGAAGCGGCTGATACGCACCAGCGGCGTATTGCCGATCAGTTCGAGCACGGCGGGACGGGAGTTGTTCGGCATGTCGTCACCTCGCTACGGGTATCCGCACTGGATGGACAACGACCTGAAGCCAGTCGAGCACATCCGTCGCGGTCAAAGCCTCGCTTGGACCATAGGCCGGGATCGCGCCCCTCGCAACTTTTGTGGCGAGCGAGCTTGTTGTGGCGAGGGAGCTTGCTCCCGCTTGAGTGCGCAGCGCTCACAAAATCGGCAATGCTTGTCGCATTTTTGGGGCCGCTACGCAGCCCAGCGCGAGCAAGCTCCCTCGCCACAGGTTTTTTTGACTCAAGTCTCTCTTGAGGATCAGGCCTGCACTTTTCCCTGACGGTGATCGGCAAAAAACGCCTTGCCCTTGCCGATCCGGTCGGAGGCCTTGGGCATATTCGCCGCCTGGGTATCCTGGCCATCGACATACCAGTAGCAATGGCTCACCGCCCGGGTGATGCCCACGTACGCCAGTCGCAGGATCTCGTCTTTCTGTGCGCTGTCGTAGGGCTCGCTGTCGCCGGCCTTGCCGAGCCCGGCCATACGATAGACCTGGTTCTTGTAAGGTGAACTGGTCAGGTGCTGGCAATCGCCCAGCAGGAATACCGCATCAGCTTGCAGGCCCTTGGCGCTGTGATAGGTCAGTTGCTTGAGCCTTCGCGCGTCGTACGGCAAGCTGGAATCCACATTAACTACAGACTGAATATGCTCTTCTATCAATGACTTATCGCTGCTTTTTCGATAAAGCATCAAGATTGAATCACCTTTTCTGTAGTGCTCGATCAAGCGTTGGGCCATGCCCTGATCATCCCGATCGAGCACGCTCACCGGCAGCAGCGCCTTGGGTTCGCCGCTGGCCTTGGCCTTCTTGCCGGCGATTGCCGGTGCGGCGCGGACGATGTGTTCCGCTGCGTCGATGATGTGCTGATGGCTGCGGTAATTGTCGCTGAGCATCACCTTGGTCGTGCTCGGTGACGGGAACTCCTTGTTGAACTCCATGAAGTAGCTCGGCGAACTACCGCGCCAGCCGTAAATCGACTGCCAATCGTCCCCCACACAGAGCAACGACGAACGTTGCGCGCCGCGCCCTACATGCATGGCCGGGCCACGACTGCGGATTTCCGCCAGGCTGGCTCGAATCCAGGAAACGATCTGCGGCGACACGTCCTGAAACTCGTCAATCATCAAGTGCGACATCGACCTCAACAGCTCATCGCTGAGCAGCTTGAGATTCTCCGGCGAATGCTCGCTGAACAGGGCAAACATCCGGTTGTAAGTCATCACGGGGGGCGACTGATCCAGCAGATGATCTTCCAGCGCTCGCCAGAACAGGCTCAAAGCCTCGAAGAAGAACCGGTCCGGGTCATCCTTGGCGAAACTCATCTGGCCCACGGCATTGGGTACATCCAGGCCGAGGTTTTCGATAAACCCGGCCGCCGCGACAAAACAGTCCAGCAACGGCGCGGAAGCGAGCTCGCCCTTGACCTTGTAATCGAAGCCCGGCCCGGCGCTGGCGTCACCGGCAAGAGACGCCAGAACACGCTTTGAAGATTCGTAACTATCTAGCCATATCAATGGCTTACGGCAGAAAGCTTGAAACAGGGTGCGCTTTACAGCCCATTCCGCGCGCACGGTAAGCTTGGCATTCGGGCGGCTGACCTGTGGGTTTTCCCGAGGGTCGAAACCCAGCACCACCCAGGCATCCAGTGCCGAAATATAGCCGTGGCAATGGAAGGTCGAACCGTTGATGTCGAAGGTCTGACGATTCGGCTCGATGCCCTTGATCGGCCAGGCGCCGGCGCGAAACCACAGGTCCTCAATGGTGTCGCACAGCTCTTCATCGCGCTTGGCGGCCAGTTCAGTCACCGCCATGCGTTTTTGCACGTCCGGGTGATCGCGCTCCAGTTCCTTGAGCTGCAAGGCGTGACGAGACAACGGCTTGATCAACTCACGGAAACGCTCATCACAGGTGTGCAAGTTGTGATAGCAGGCGTTGAGTTGCTGGCGCTGAGCGTCGTTGATTCGCAGGTCGAAGGGATTGCTGTCGACCTCCTCATCGGCACCCTGCACGCGGAAGCTGAGGTTTTCGAAGGCTTGCAGGCGTTCGAAACCCGGCAGGCTGCGCACCATCGGCAGGATCCGCGAATGAAAGGTGCGCACCAGGTCCCGCGCTTCTTTGAAGCTGAGTGCCCGGCCCCACACGGCAAACAGTTCGATCAGCTTATTGATGAAGTCCTTGCGCGACTCGCGGGTAAAGGTCACCACCGTCATCGAACTCAGCTCAAATCCCAGGTAATGGCTGAGCAACAGGATTCGCAGCACCAGGGTGGTCGACTTGCCCGCGCCCGCACCAGCAATCACCGAGGTCGACGGTGTGTCGCTGAAAATCATCTTCCACTGGGCAGCGCTCGGCTGGGCATGCGCGGGCAGCAGTCGCGCCACGTCGGCCTTCATGCGCTTCTTCAGCTCGGCGCTCAATGGCAGGCGCCAATCGTCGAACAGGTTGTCATCGACGTTGGGCGGTCGATGCTCGGTCGAGCGCGAGTCACGGATCAGCAGCACTTGCCGGCCTTCTTCCAGGCCCTCGAGTTTGCCTTCCTTATAGCCGTATTCCACACCAGCGCTGTGACCGCTGCGAAAACCGTCGGCTTGCCCGTGCAGCCAGGACGCACGGTGTTGCGCGCGCAGGCGGGTCAGGCCGTGGCCAAAGAACCGGGCGGCCAGACGTTTGAGCAAAGGCATCTCGGCCAGGGGACGAAGTTCGGGCGGAAGATCGGGTGTGTGTTGCGGCACGCAGGCGGACTCCAGTGTGTGAGGCTGTCGAGGGCTATGGTGTCTGCATTTGCCGTTGAGTTCTAGTGAAATGCTTACAGGTCATTGGCTTATGCGATGAAGTGAAGGCTGGATGAGAATTTTTCGAGGTTATTTTATATCGATTAATTCGATTGTATTGAGGTATTTTTTACGCTTTTTATCGATCAGTACCTGATAGATGATGTTCGCCATCAACCACCGGTTCTCGTTTGTGGCTCAGGCGTTCTGCCCCATGACGAACCTTTTCAGGAGACGATCATGCTTGAACTCAGACCTTTCAACTCCCTGGGCGGCGCGCACCATGGCTGGCTGGATGCCCATCACCACTTTTCGTTCGCCGAGTACTACGACCCCAAACGCATGAACTGGGGCAACCTGCGGGTGTGGAACGATGATGTGATTGCCCCCGGCACCGGGTTCCCGCAACACCCGCACCGGGACATGGAAATCATCACCTACGTTCGTGAAGGCGCGATTACCCACCAGGACAACCTGGGCAACAAGGGCCGCACCGAAGCGGGTGATGTGCAGGTCATGAGCGCCGGCACCGGGATCGCCCACAGTGAATACAACCTGGAAGCGACCGAGACCCGGATCTTTCAGATCTGGATCATCCCCAACGAAACCGGTCTGGCACCGTCGTGGGGCGCCAAGCCCTTCCCCAAAGGCCAGCGCGAAGGCTTCGTGACCCTGGCCAGCGGCAAGGCCGGCGACGATCAAAGCCTGCGGATTCGCGCCAATGCGCGTCTGGTAGCGGCCAACCTGAAAGCCGGAGAAACGGCGGAATATCGTCTGGACAGTGGCCGTCGCGCTTATCTGGTGCCAGCGACCGGTGTGATTGAAGTCAACGGCTTGCGCGCACAAGCTCGAGACGGGATTGCGGTTGCCGATGAGCAAGTGTTGCGGGTGACTGCGATCGAGGACAGTGAAATCGTCTTGGTGGATGTGGCTTGAGACGGTAAATGCGCGGCAAAAAAAGGGGGCGACCGTTGACGGTCGCCCCTTTTTTATGTGTAGCCATTGTGGTGAGGGGATTTACCGTGGCGAGGGGGCTTGCCCCCGTTGGGTTGCGAAGCAGCCCCAAACCAGCAAGCGCGGTGCATCAGGTACACCGCATGCAATGGTTTACGACTGCTTCGCAGCCGAACGGGGGCAAGCCCCCTCGCCACAGGCAAGACCCCACACCACAGGGCCCTCAATCACTTCGCAGAAATTGCGCCATCCACCAGTGTCTGAGCCTCGGCCACCAGTTGCTTGAGGTGGTCATCACTGACAAAGCTTTCTGCGTAGATCTTGTAGATGTCTTCGGTGCCCGACGGCCGTGCCGCGAACCAGCCGTTCTCGGTCATGACTTTCAGACCGCCGATGGCCTGGTCGTTGCCCGGTGCATGGCTGAGGATGCTCTGGATCGCTTCGCCCGCCAGTTGAGTCGAGGTGACCTGCTCCGGCGACAATTTGCTCAGCAGTGCTTTCTGTTCAGGATTGGCCTTGGCATCAACGCGTACCGAGAACGGCTCACCCAGTTCATCGGTCAACGCGCGATAGGCCTGGCTTGGATCACGACCCGTGCGGGCGGTCATTTCAGCGGCCAGCAGCGCCGGAATCAAACCGTCCTTGTCGGTACTCCAGACACCGCCGTCCTTACGCAGGAACGACGCCCCGGCACTTTCTTCGCCGCCAAAACCCAGGGAGCCGTCGAACAGACCGTCGGCAAACCATTTGAAACCGACCGGCACTTCGTACAGACGACGACCCAGACGTTTGGCGACGCGATCGATCAAGCCGCTGCTGACCACGGTTTTACCCACGGCCGCATCGGCGCGCCACTGTGGACGGTTCTGGAACAGGTAGTCGATCGACACCGCGAGGTAGTTGTTCGGCGCCAGCAAACCGCCGGACGGGGTCACGATGCCATGGCGGTCGTGATCCGGGTCACAGGCAAACGCCACGTCGAAACGTTCTTTCAGGCCGATCAGGCCTTGCATCGCGTGGCTGGACGATGGGTCCATGCGGATCTGCCCGTCCCAGTCAACGGTCATGAAACGGAACGTTGCATCAACCTGTTTATTCACCACTTCCAGGTCCAGGCGGTAGTGCTCGGCAATCGCCGACCAGTAACGCACCCCTGCTCCGCCCAGCGGATCGACACCCAGACGCAGCTTCGCATCGCGGATGGCGTCGAAGTCGATCACGTTGATCAGGTCCGCGACATAAGTGTTGAGGTAGTCGTGACGATGGGTGGTGCTGGCTTTCAGGGCCTGCTCGTAGCTGATGCGTTTGACGCCGGCGAGTTTGGCTGCCAGCAACTCGTTGGCCTTGGCTTCGATCCACTTGGTGATGTGGGTATCGGCCGGGCCGCCGTTGGTTGGGTTGTACTTATAGCCACCGCTTTGCGGCGGGTTGTGGGACGGCGTGATGACGATGCCGTCCGCCAGGCCTGAAGTGCGCCCGCGGTTGTAGCAAAGAATCGCATGGGAAATGGCCGGCGTCGGGGTGTACTCGTCGCCTTCGGCGATCATCACCGTCACACCGTTCGCCGCAAGCACTTCCAGGGCGCTGGCACCGGCCGGCGTGGACAGCGCGTGGGTGTCGATCCCGACGAACAGCGGGCCGTCGATGCCCTGGGCTTCGCGGTACAGGCAGATCGCCTGGCTGATGGCCAGGACGTGCCATTCGTTGAAACTCAAGTCGAACGAGCTACCTCGGTGTCCGGACGTGCCGAAGGCGACGCGCTGGGTAGAAATGGCTGCATCGGGCTGGCCGGTGTAATAGGCCGTTACCAGTCGCGGGATGTCGACCAACAGTTCTGCCGGTGCCGGTTTGCCCGCAAAAGGACTGAGTGTCATGCAAAACCTCTGAGAGAGAGTGGTTCGGGATAGGCACGCAGTTTACTGACAGTTTGGCCATCGCGCGACGTTATCGAATGTCAGGTTCCGAGGATGCCTGGCGCCTCGGCTCAATCGAACGATTCCAGGCGCAAGGCATCCCCCAGCAGCCCCAGTGCGGCAACGAGTTCGTGGTCGCCACCGAACGTATGACTCAGGCGCAAGTGCTGCGCGTGCAGGCCCTGCAGGCTGAATAACTCCCCCGGCGCGATGACCACTTGCTGTTTGAGCAGCCGCTGGAACACTCGATGTAGATTGACCTGGCGCAACGAGCGGATCCAGATCGTCGCCCCGCCCCGGGGTTCGACGAAATGCAGCGCATCCGGCAGACGCTCCTGGAGCAGCTGGGTCATCAGCACCATGCGTTCCTTGAGCAGCCGACGCAACACCAGCAGGTGTTGATCGATGCGTCCGTTGCTGTACAGCCGTGCGATGGCTTTCTGGCGAATCAGCGACAAGCGGAATGCCCGCAGCAGAAAGTGCCGCTGCAGCTCGGCGCGCAGTTGTCGCGAGAGCAAATAACCAAAGGGCGCCTCCGAGCCGATGATTTTCTCGAACGTGGAAAACACGATCAGCCGATCAGGGTCCAGCAGGTCGCGAAACCGCAAGCCATTGGGTTCGAATTCGAGCTCGCCGTAACAATCGTTTTCCAACACCCAACAGCCATGCCGTTCCAGCAGTTGCGCAGTGGATTGCCGGTTGCCGTCAGGCGCCACACTCCCGCGCGGCATGTTCAGCCCCGATGAAAGCATCACCAGTCGCACCTGCCCGGTCTCGAGCAGTTCTCTCAGCTGTTCAAGATCCAGGCCGCCACAGGCTTGCAGCGGCAGCTCGATAACCTGCACGTCCGCGTCCCGGAACAGGCGCAGAATCACCCAGTCGCACGGCGACTCGACCACCACCACCGTGCCTTTGAGCTCAAGGACGGCGATCAATATTTCCAGTACACCGCGCAGGTCTGCGCCGATATAGACATCGTCGGCATGCCAGCAACGTGTCGGCGAAGTGGTGTAGCGTGCCGCAAGGGCCGTGCGCAGTTCCAGCTCGCCGCAGGGTTGTGAAGACGGTTGTGGCTGGCGCGGATACTGGCGCAGCAGTTCTCTCTCCAGCAACAACAACGGGCTGTCCAGGGGTTGTAACAACGCCGGTTCATCGGCGCTCAACACCAGCATGCCGGGGCGCCTGGCGTTGACATAGACTGTTTCGAGCAGGTCTTTGCCGCTGCCGGGCAGGCCGATAGAGGACACCGGCAGTGCGTAATAGCCCGACTTGGCAACCGAATAGATGCGTCCTTCCTTCTCCAGCAGCGAATAGGCGTATTGAATGGTCGAGATCGACACACTCAAACGATCCGCCAACTGCCGCAATGAAGGCAGGCGCACTCGCACGTCACTGCCCGGTTCATTGATCAGATTGTTCAGGTAGCGGTACACCGCCTGGTACGCGAAATCGGAATCTCGTGATCCTTTCATGGGTGATGACCGAACACGCTACGAACGTCATGACGCACTCTTGGTGAATCCGCCAAACCAGGAACGTTCACTGGCCCATCGACCATTCGCCAGTCACTGCCATTTCATTTTCAGGGTCCATGCCTTCAGCTTGCACGCCCGCGTCGCCGCTTTCCGTACCTGACGCCCTACCATCGTCCCGAACCACCGGCTCCATGCGATAAAGCGTACCGATCAGGCTGACCGACAACCCGCTGACATCAACCATCCACTGCAGAACTTGCTCGGGTGCCGGGCCGCCCTGCATCGCCCGGTGCAACTCCGGCAGCGCCACCAGCATGCCGGGGTGGCACTGTCGGAGAAAATGCTCCAGTGCCGCGCCGTTATCGACAAAAGGGGCGAACAGCAGACACACCAGTTGGGCTTCACTCAAACCGAGATTCTTTTGTGCCTCGGCCGTCGCCAATCCGCGCTGATCGGCCATTGTCAGCGGATTGCCGAAGGTCTCCATTGCCTGCTCGCAAAAACGCTCGGGCAACTGTTTACGGCGCATCATCACCAGCGCCCGTTGCAGGTACTCGATGACGCCCTCCTCGTAGGTGCGACCGTGTACAAAGCGCGCTTGCAAGCCCCGAAGGTGCGCGGATATCGACAGGCTGACATGGTCGTTATCACTGAGTTGAGCCGTCAGTTCGTCAGGTTGAAACCCGAGGAAGTCCGTGAGCAGCGGCCAGCGCTCTTCCAGGTTGCTGACCAGCATGTCGTGAATGTCGATGAAGGTCGTGCGGCGGCAGGCTTCAAAGCGGTCGGCAGGACGCCATGCAGCCTGAGCAGCGTCAGGATAAAACTCGCGATAGCAATCACTGCCCAGTTCATCGAGCCGCGCGAACAATCCCTCGTAGCCCCCTTCATCGTGGTTCGGCGGCGCAAGCCCGGCCTTGGCCGCGGCACGGTTCAAGCCATCGAGAAACTGCGCCTGCCGACGGGGTGAATCGCTACTGACCATGACATCGACGCCGTTGTCCCAGCGGGCAATTTGTCCATAAAACTCACCCGTGGCCAGGTACCCGTCGTCCCACAACTCAAGCGGCCCGTTCCAGGCACGACGGTGCCCCACCATCAGCAGGTTGAGCCGATTCGACTCGCGGCCGGCTTCGGAGATTGGCCCCAGGTGGTTGAATGGCAAGACTTCACGATTATCGACCATCAACATTTCGACCCGAGGATCGTCGTAGAGAAACAATGCACTGCTGCTGCGATGGATGTTTTCCAGCGCTGTCGCAGCCGTGCCATTCAAGCGCAAAGTGGCCACTCGCAGCTGAAACGTCGCCGGTGCCCGACCGGCGATACTCAGTTGCGCAGCGCGCAGCAGCGCCAGTGTGTAGCAGCTGTCGCGGGACCCGGACTGGATCGCCAACACCTTGTAATCGCCGATACGCTCCATACCTCCAGCCGACACCACCAGGCGCTGAATCATCAGTTGCAATGCCGTGCGCTCGGCGCGAGAGAAAAAACTCAGCAAGCGCTGCAGTACTTGTTGATAAACATAATTCATTGCCTGTTCATGGGTATGGGTCATCATTGTTTACCTGTTACTCATAAGTTCGACGCCACGCAAACAATTACATGTACTGCGCGACGGATTGCCTGTCATGAATGGGGTGGCGGGGCTGTTATCAAATGCTAGCACTTAAGCATTGTGTAATTATTTGAAATGGTTGCATGTCTCGGGGACCTCAATCAGGGCTGGATCGCCGCAACGCCCAGCAGGGCTGGCGCTTTTCGGCCCCGAGCGATTTCCTAGGAAATTTCCGACAACATCCCACAGACATGTAATACAAGAAATAAAGAAAGAAGTTGCCAATAAATGTATGACCGCCGAGCGGCGTCGAATTATTTGTTGAGCATGTATTGCCGATGCGCGTTGAAAAATTTCAACCTGATACCCAGCCATGACTCTTTCCTTGAGATGAAATAATCATTCAATTATCAGGGCTTACATAATGATTAGAAGATACAGATCGAGAGCAAAAACCAGTTCAGTTGCTGAACCGCCCCACCGAGGGATCGATGGGATGTCTCATTTTGGAGGTTTTGACAGCGGAAAAGTCCGTGCTTGCACGGACCTTTCCAGTGGGGCTTATACAAAGAGGCTCGTACGAAGAGCTCAGGCAGGTTCGACCTCGAGGGCGACCCGTTCGCGGCATGGGCATTCGTCCATGTAGCGGTGCGCTTCGACAAACTGGGAAAACGGGAATACCCGAGTCTTGAGCGGCAGCAGCACACCGTCTGCGGTCAACTGGTTGATGTCGCGCAGGGCACGTTGCAGTGCGGCCTGATCCTGGAGGATGCCCAGCTCCGGTTTGCCGGTGAAGTTGCCGATGCAGTGCACGAAGAACTGAATGTTCTTCTGGAACGCCGCGCAGGCCGGAAATGGCGTCTGGTTACCGCCTTGCAGGCCATAGAGCACCAAGCTGCCGCGAGGCGCGAGCACATCGCCGAGCAGCGACATCTGCGGGCCACCCAGGCCATCGAACACCACATCGACGCCGCGGTTGTCGGTAATTTTGTTGATCCGCATCAGCAGATCTTCTTCTTCGGTGACGATGACTTTCTCGGCACCCAGCGACAGCAGGTATTCACGCTCGTCCGCGGTTTTGGTCGCAGCAATCACTCGCACGCCGAGGGCTTTGCCCAGTTGCACGAACGACGGTCCGGCGCAGTGACTGGCGTCGGTCACCAGGGCGAATTGCCCGGGTTTGACGCGCGCCAGATCGGTATAGCCAAAATAGGCGACCAATAGCGGCGTGTAATGCACGCTGGCTTCGACCGGGCTGAGCACGTCCGGGTAGCGGGTCAGCGCCGTGCGCGGCAGAACGATCTGTTCGCCGTAGACCGGATAATCGTTGGGGCTTTCGGCCGGGAAACTGGCGACCTTGTCACCGACAGCCAGGTCATCGACACCCTCGCCAAGCGCCGTGACCACGCCGGCCATTTCATGACCCAGGCCTGAAGGCAGGCGAGCATGGGAGGAAGCCAGGTTCTGGCGCCAGAGAATGTCGTACCAGCTGATGCCAATCGCCTCGACACGCACCTGCACTTCGCCCGGCGCAGGCAGAGCGGCCGCATGCTCTTCGCATTTGAGCACCTCGGCTGGACCAAACTTGTGAAAACGGATCGTGCGGGACATCGCAAACCTCGTCAAAGTAACCTCTAATGCCCCGAACTCTATCTGGGCTTTCTACCCAAGACCATCAGTGGCTATTAATAGTCGACATGCCTGTCATTGATTCCGCAGCGACGGCGACATCATCCAATGCCGTAAAAACCGAAGCAGCCTTTCAGGGAAAACTGAATTACCCTGTGCAGAGTACCAGTCTTTCCCCGTAAGATTCACGCCGGCCATTGTTCTCATATGGTCGCTCACGTCAAGTTTGCTGAATCTGCCAGGACCCCAGATGAATCGTAATGACCTGCGTCGTGTCGACCTGAACCTGTTGATCGTTTTCGAAACACTGATGCACGAACGCAGTGTGACCCGCGCTGCGGAGAAATTGTTCCTCGGCCAGCCGGCCATCAGTGCGGCGCTCTCACGCCTGCGCGGGCTGTTCGATGACCCGCTGTTCGTGCGCACCGGCCGCAGCATGGAACCTTCCGCCCGGGCGGTAGAAATCTTCGCCCTGCTCTCGCCGGCCCTGGATTCGATTTCCACCGCGGTCAGTCGTGCGGCGGAATTCGATCCGGCGACCAGCACCGCGGTATTCCGCATCGGTCTGTCGGACGATGTCGAGTTCGCGTTGCTGCCGATGCTGCTCAAGCGGCTGCGTGCCGAGGCACCGGGCATCGTGTTGGTGGTGCGTCGGGCCAACTACATCCTGATGCCGAACCTGCTGGCCTCGGGCGAAATTTCCATTGGCGTCAGCTACACCGCCGACCTGCCGGCCAACGCCAAGCGCAAAGTACTGCGCCGCAGCATGCCGAAACTGTTGCGTGCCGACACAGTGCCGGGGCCGTTGAGCCTGGATGATTTCTGCGCCCGCCCCCACGCGCTGGTGTCGTTCGCGGGCGACCTGAGCGGCTTTATAGATGAAGAGCTGGAGAAACTGGGGCGCAAACGGCACGTAGTGCTGGCGGTGCCGCAGTTCAACGGGCTGAGCACACTGATCAGCGGCACCGACATCGTGGCCACCGTCCCGGACTACACCGCCGAAGCGTTGACCGCCGCTGGCGGCGTCCGGGCGGAAGATCCGCCGTTACCGGTGCGCAGCTTTGAATTGCACATGGCCTGGCGTGGGTCGCAGGATAATGATCCGGGTGAGCGGTGGTTGAGGTCGCGGATTCAGATGTTCTTTGGAGATCCTGAGAGTCTTTAATGCGAGATCGCGCACTTCAAAAAGCCCCGTCAGCGTCAAACAGCGTATAACCAATTGGCTGACGAACGGCGCACAGCAATGAAAACGCCACTCAAAGGAGTGGCGTTTATGACTGCAAGCGGGAATCAAGAGGTGTGTGCAACGGGCACCGAATGGATCCAGCCCGGCCACCGAGTGGCCTGTTGCTGGCAATACCTGGTCCGGAGCCAAGTCACTACTGTCGTCGCCACCATGACTCAAGTTGCATGACCACCTCGGGCAATGGCAGCGTTGCATCGATGCATATAACGTTGCTCCCGGCTTGAGGCGGTTCCAGATCGGCAAATTGACTCGCCACAAGGGTTGCCGGCATGTAGTGATCCGTGCGTGAGGACGCGCGCGCCTCGGCGACTGACTCAGGCAATCGCAGGAACACCGTCACCATGCAGCGAATACCGTTTCCCAGGACGTCGCGATAACACTGCTTCAATGCCGAACACGCCAGTATCGGCAAGCGCCCCGCGGTAATCGCGCCGTGCAACGCTTGGTTGAGAGACGCGAGCCAGGCAGCTCGATCAAGGTCGGTCAAAGAGATGCCCTGGCGCATTTTCCGAATGTTTTCTTGCGGGTGAAAGGTATCCCCCTCGATCAGCATGCCGCCCAGGGCATCGGCGATTGCGCGGGCGACACTCGACTTTCCACATCCGGCAACGCCCATCACCACAACGGCTACTGACGCATTGCCGGGTTCGCTAACATCCGTGCGGTCAATTTTTTTTCTCATCGCCGCACCTTCACCCAGGCCATGAGCAACGCCGAGGACAGCACACCGACGGTCATGAAAATATAGGCCGCTCCGGGGTTGCCGGTGAGGCCGATCAGGTAGCCAACAATCCACGAGCCCACAAAGGCGCCTAATGCCCCGCAGGCGTTGATCAAGCCGATCGCACCACCGAAGACATTGGACGGCAGAACTTCCGGGATCAGCGCAAAGAACGGTCCGTAAGGCGCATACAAAGCAGCCCCGGCGATGGTCAGCAAAGCAAACGACAGCCAGAAATGACTTGGGCCAAGCAAGTACGAACAGAAGAATGCCAGCGCACCCAGCGCCAGAAGCGGCCAGACAAAATGTTTACGCTGCTGGGATTTATCTGACGCCCAGGACACCACGAGCATGGCAGCCACAGCCGCGACATAAGGCACAGCGCTCAACCAGCCGACCGTGACAATATCAGCAGCTGCGGCCTGTTTGATGATCGTCGGTAGCCACATGATGAAACCGTAGACCCCGATGCTCCACAGCGCGTGGACGCAACACAGCTGGATCACCACCGGGCTGGTAAACGCCTGGCGGTAATTACGAACCACCTGCATGCCTTTCTGTTCGTCCGCCAGTGTCGCGGCCAGCTGGTTTTTCTCCTGCTGAGTCAGCCAGTCGACCTGCTCGGGCTTGTCCCGCGCCAGCCGCCACCAGACGAACGCCCACAATAACGCTGGCGCGCCTTCAATCACGAACATCTCGCGCCAGCCCCACGCGTGAATCAAATAGCCCGAGACCACCGACATCCAGAGCACGGTGACCGGATTGCCGAGGACCAGAAACGTATTGGCGCGCGAGCGTTCCTTGCGGGTGAACCAGTTACTGATGAAGATCAGCATGGCGGGCATCACCGCAGCCTCCACGATGCCCAGCGACACCCTGATCACCATCAACATCGGAATATTGGTTACCAGTCCCGTGGCCATCGCGCAGATGCCCCACAAGATCAGGCTCCAGAACACCAATTTGCGAACACTGTATTTCTGCGCGTAGATAGCGCCCGGAACCTGAAAGAAAAAGTAACCCAGAAAAAACAGGGCCCCGATCAACGAGGACATGCTTTTGGTGATACCCAGGTCTTGCTCGATCCCGGCGGCACTGGCAAAACCATAATTGGCGCGGTCCAGATACGCGAGGCTGTAGGTAATGAAAATCAGCGGAATCAGATACCGCCAACGCTTGGGTGCAAAGCTTTTGGATTTGACCTGTTGACGATTGTCGTCGGTAGCCTGCCTGTCAATGTCGACCAGCGGCGCTACCTGCTCTTTGAGATTGCTCATGGGTGTCCCCTATTGTTGTTTTTTAGCGACGGGAGTGACATTCAAACGACGCTTGTCAGGCCTCCGTCGACGAAGATCGTCTGGCCATTGATAAAGTCGGAGGCAGCGGATGCGAGAAATACGGCGGCACCACACAACTCCTCGACTCGCCCCCAGCGGCCTGCCGGCGTGCGCTTGCACAGCCATTGGGAAAACTCCGGATTGTCCACCAGGGCCTGGTTCATCTGCGTCGCGAAGTAGCCAGGTGCCAACCCATTGGCCTGAATACCGTGGCAGGCCCATTCGGCGCACATGCCCTTGGTAAGCATCTTCACGGCACCTTTCGACGCCGCATAGGGAGCGATCGTCGGGCGGGCCAATTCGCTCTGAACCGAGCAGATATTGATGATCTTGCCGCGACGCCGGGCAATCATGTGTCGGGCGACTGCCTGGGACACATGGAAGACGCCGTCCAGATTGACCCGCATCAATTCGTGCCAATCGTTCGCGGCAAAATCTTCCAGCGGTGCACGCCGCTGAATGCCAGCATTGTTCACCAGGATGTCGATGACTCCGGTCTGCGCTTCAAAGCTATTGATCACTTCGAAGACCTGAGCCTGATCGGTGACATCGAACACCGCGATCTCTGCGCTTACACCCTCGTCACGCAATTGACTGGCGATGAGTTGCGCTTTGTCACTATTGCGATCATTGATCACCACAGTGGCGCCGGCAGCTCCCAACCCTCTGGCCAGCTCAAGCCCGATCCCCTTGCCCGAACCGGTGATCAGGGCTCTGCGCCCGTTAAGCTGGAAGCTACTGATATTGAATGACATGCTGTTCTCCACAAATAGCCATTTATCTTTTTCGGCCTTGCCGTCACTTCATCGCAGCCCGGCGATCACGTCCAATCGTCATTAATGATCTCGTGATCAAAATTCATGATGATTGCGGCACGGGCTCTGAAAATCCGGAGTATTCAAATGGAAATCAAACACTTGCGATCATTTGTGACCTTGGCTCAGGAGCTTCACTTCGGTCGAGCCGCGCAGCAGCTGTCGATCGTTCAACCGGCGCTGAGCATGCAGATCAAGCTGCTCGAAGAAGAACTGGGGGTGCGCCTGTTCGAGCGCAATCGGCACTCGGTCGCCTTGACCGAAGTGGGACTGATTTTCCTCCCTGAGGCACGCGCGACCTTGCATCAAGCGGCCCACGCGGCGGACGTGGCCAGGGCGTCAGGGCGCGGCGAAATAGGTCACGTGCGTTTGGGTTTCGTCTCCTCGGTACTGCCCGAACTGCTGCCCACCTTGATCCGCTCGCTGCATGAGCGGTTCCCGCGGATTGAACTGGAACTCAAGGACATGCCGGGCCCGGATCAGACCGCGGCGCTGAAAAACGGTCAGCTCGATTTCGGCTTAATGCGTTTGCCGGCCGTGGCCCCGGGGATTCAAACCCTGGAAGTATTGCGGGAGACCTTCATAGTGGCCTTGCACGTCGATCATCCTCTGGCTGCGTGCGGCACGCTGCACCCCACAGCGCTGGCAAACGTACCCGTTTTCATCCTCGCCAGACGCTATGCACCCGGATTTTACGATGGCCTGATGCAAGCCGTGAGCGGCCACGGCACGCAGCTGGAAATCGCATCGGAACTGGGCGAGTTCACCACCATGCTCGCGCTGGTTTCCGCCGGGCTTGGCGTCGGGTTACTGCCCGCTCGTGCCGGGCGAGCCCTGCCCGCCAACGTGATCTCCAAGCCCCTGGAGTTGGGCGATTACCGGGCAACCACCGGCCTTGCCTGGGTTGATCTGAACAGTCCAGTGAAGTACACCGTATTCAACTTGGTGAACGAACTGCTGGCTGATCCCGCTGCCGCGCGTTTTCGCTAGCGAAATCAGCGGTGATAGGACAGCGATCGAATGGTGACAAAAACTGTCCACATAGCGCTATAGAGTCGTCTCCGTGATTACCTCAATCGTTAGTTGGAGTTTGGAGACGCATGATGAAACGCATTCAGTACAACAGGTACGGCGGGCCGGAGGTCATGCGGGTCGATGACTTTGACCTGCTCCCCCCAAGTGAAGGTGAGGTGGCGGTAAGGGTCAAGTTTGCTGCAATCAATCCGATTGACTGGAAGCTGCGCAGTGGACAGATGAAGATCGTCACCGGGAGGACATTACCTCGCGCAATGGGTATGGATTTTTCCGGCACAGTTTTATCGGTCGGCCCAGGCGTCAAGCGGCTGAAGGTGGGCGATGCGGTTTTCGGCCTGGCCCGATTCAAAGAAAGCGGCGCGTTTGGCGAAGCCGTCATCACAAAAGAAGCATTTCTAGCGCATAAACCCGATGATGTTTCGTTCGAGGATTCCGCGTGTCTGGGCACACCCGGTATAACCGCTTGGAACGGACTAATCGACAAAGCGAAGCTGCAAGCCGGCCAGCACGTTTTTGTAAACGGTTGTGCCGGTGCCGTAGGCGAAGCAGCCGTACAAATAGCGCTGATACATGGCGCTGTCGTCTCGGGCAGTTGCAGCGCCAAGGACATCCAGCGAGCAAAGTCGCTGGGGGTGCAGACTGTCTATGATTATCGGAGCACGCAGGTATCGAGTATCGCCACACGATTCGATTTGGTTTACGACACTGCGGCGACGCTACCGGTTTCGACAGGCGTTGGGATGTTGCGAGCGGGAGGCGTGTTTCTGGATCTGAACCCAGGCCCTGGCAAGTTTATTCGAGCTATTTTTGATCGCAGACTCAAACCAATCATCGGATCGCCGCGCGCTGAAATTCTGGATAAGCTTGCCAAAGCTGCCAGTGAGGGAAGCTTCAGGATCCCGATAGGAAAAACTGTTTCCCTAGGCGACGCTATTCAACTGATCGGGGAACTCGAAAAAGGTCGAAAACTCGGCGGTAAAGGCGTCATCGAAATGGAGTAGGAATGTCCAGAAGTGACCGATTGTTTGAACTGATGCAAGTTCTCCGCCGACATCGCAGAACGGTATCGGGACGGACACTCGCCCAGGAGTTGGGGGTGTCACTTCGCACCATACGTCGCGATGTACTGACACTGCAGGGTATGGGGGCCGACATCGAGGGTGAGCCTGGTTTGGGCTACGTTCTCAAGCCTGGATTTCTTCTTCCCCCTCTCTCATTTACAGAAGAAGAAATACAGGCGCTTGTAGCCGGCGCCCAATGGATCAGTCGTCAGATGGACGACAAGTTTGCCTTCGCTGTGAAAAACGCATTGGCCAAGATTAACGCCGTCTTGCCTTTGGAAATGCGTCCGGCCTTCGACGATGAGACATTCTACGTAAGTAGGCCCGCAACTCTTTCCACACCGATCGACTTAAGCGAAATCCGCCGTGCACTGCGCGACCAATGCAAGTTGCGTATCACGCTATCGATTGCTCATGCGCCTGTTGATGACCAAATTATCTGGCCGATCATGCTGGGGTTTATCGAAACCAAGCGTTCCCTGGCAGCATGGTGCGAGGCTGACAGCAAGTTCCGGGTGATAGACCTGGATGACGTCGCACACGCTGAGGTGCTTGTCGAACGCTACTCTCGTAATCGTCGCGGGCTGATTAAGGAATGGCGAGCTCAGGAAATCCTGCCTTGTAACAGCCGCGGCGAGACTTGCTGAACGGAGTCGAGCATACGTTGGTTGGAGCTTCGTGTGACGGAAACAAACAGTTCGCAAAAAGTCCCAGGGCGCGGGCCCCATCCATCCTCAGCGATGGGGGCAAAATTGTCGAGATCGTAGCAGGGGCGATCATGAAGCGACCGAGAACCACCACGAGCCATACTGGACTACCGTTTTTTATTTGATCTTGATCACGACTTTGCCTTTGGCGCGGCCTTGGGCTAAATATTCGAGCGCCTCCTTCGCTTGCTCGAACGCAAAAACCTTGTCGATCACCGGCCGGATGCGCTCAGACTCGAGCAGTTTGCCAATTTCGTTGAGTTGAGCACCCTCGGGGCGAGCGAAGAGAAATGAATACTCCACGTCTTTTTTTCTCGCCAGCCGCACGATCTTGCGACTCATCAACCCGAAGACAAAAACGAGGAAGACGTTCAACCGGCGAGCGCGAGCGAACGGTTTATCCAACGGCCCAACGAGGGAAACGATCTTGCCGCCAGGCTTGAGGATGTCGACGGACTTCTCGATCGCGTCCCCTCTGATCGTGCCGAGCACTAAATCGTAGCCGCGCAGCACTTTCTCGAACGCTTGCTTCTTGTAATCGATCACCTCATCTGCGCCCAGGCTGCTCACCATCTGGACATTGGCTGTACTGGTGTTGGTTGCCACCTTGGCCCCCAGGTATTTAGCAAACTGGATCGCAAAGGTACCAATGCCCCCGGATCCCGCAGGAATAAATACTTTCTGGCCTGGTTGAAGATCAGCGCGCTCCTTTAGTGCTTGCCACGAGGTGAGCCCTACCATCGGAATTGAAGCCGCTTGCACAAAGTCCAGGTTGGTTGGCTTTGGCGCAGCAACATTCTCAGGTACGACCGCAAATTCGGCGATTGACCCTGTGCCGAGGTCGAACACACTGGCAAAGATGGCATCACCTATCTTGAAGCGGGTTACGCTGCTCCCGACCTCGGCAACGACGCCAGCCAGATCGCTGCCCATAATGGCTGGCAATTCAAACCTCAAGATAGGCTTGAATATTCCTGTGGTGATCATGTTGTCGATGGGGTTTATTCCTGCAGCATGCACCTCGACCAGAATTTCGTTGGGCTTCAACTCTGGGCGAGGAACTTGAGCAAACCCGATTTCAGGCGATTTGCCATAGCGTTTGAAAGTAAGCGCTTTCATAGTGCTCTGATTCCGAAGGGTCGTTTGGTATGGGGGGAAGCTTGAGCTTCGACAAGATCCGCTCCAGGCCCCTGCTCTGCCGGGGCTAAGGAAAAAGTGTTTTTTCTCAATGGAACCTAAACGAATCTTTACGCAAGAAATTCCAGAGCCTTGGGTACGAACTCTGCGTGGTACTGGAAAACGCCGCCGTGCCCTGCGTCCTGATAGATCACGAGTTGCGCATGGGGTATGCGGCGGGCTATGTCGTAACTCAGTTCAGTCGGCACCATGATGTCGCTGTCTCCGTTGACGACCAGGACAGGCATCCGTAAGCGGCCAAGGTCTTGCGCCGCCTGCCTGCCCCAGGCCTTGATAGCGTTGAGTTGGCGAAATAGCGCGCGAGGAGTCGGCCCTTTGTCGCGGTCTGATTCGCGCTCCTTCAGCCTTTTCAGAAAAGCGCTGGCAGCTTGCCGGCCACTCTTCGTGGAGGTAAAGAACAGATAAGTCTTGGGATCGCGCAGCGTCAACAAACCCTTGAGCATCAGTGGCCAGGACAACGCACCGACGCGGTCGATGCCTTGTCCCCCCGCAGGGCCCGTGCCAGCGAGAATGAGATTGCGCACCAGACCTGGCGCCTTCAGAGCCAGGTCCTGCGCCACGAAACCGCCCAGCGAAAAGCCCAGCAAGTCGACCTGATCAAAACCCATCGTGCGAATCAGCGCGAGAGTGTCGCGGGCCATCTCATCTACGGTCACCGGTGCAACGCCGCCGGACAAACCGATTCCTCGATAATCAATAGCGATGACTCGGTGTTTACGGGCAAGACCATCGGCAATGCGCGGATCGACGTTATCCAGCACGGCGCCCCAATGATTGAGTAGAAAAACAGGGATGCCGCTGTTCAAACCCAACTCGCGGTACGCGAAGGCAGTCTCCCCCGCGATGACCAGGTTATTGGGTGCCTGGGCATAAGAGGTTGTCAATTGGGTAACCGGCGTCGAACTGCTCATCAGTGATTCCTCGGATTCGGGCAAGCGCGTGGTGAGGGTCAGACTTACGGTCGATAACGCTCGGCGGCATGGGCTTGTCGAATGTCGGACAGCAAGCCTTGGCGCGCCTGATCCAGCGCATCCCAACGGCCAGCCACGTGCAGCGGCGGGATTGTGACAAGCTCGCGGCGGTCGAACCCAACCAATGCGGCGTCTACCAATTCTTCAACCTCCATCACCTCGGAGATTGTGTTGAGGTCGATCCCTGCGCGCTCCCAGATTTCAGTTCGGGTTGCCGCCGGCAGTACTGCCTGGACGTATACGCCTTTGGGCGACAATTCCAGGTTCAGTCCTTGGGACAGAAACAGCACGAAGGCCTTGGTGGCGCCATAGATCGTCATGCCGAACTCGGGCGCGAAACCCACCACTGATCCAAGATTGACGATTGAGCCCGTACCTGACTGTGCAAAGCGTGGAGCGACCGCTGCTGCGAGGCGGGTCAAGGCCGTAATGTTGAGCGTGATAAGCCGTTCAATGGACTCAGCGCTCTGCTGGGCGAAACCGCCGGACTGAGCCATCCCGGCATTGTTTATCAAGATGCCAATGCGAGCGTCGTCGCGCAGACGCGTTTCGAGCGCGGCGAGATCATCGGGCTTGGTCAAATCGGCCTGGAGCACTTCGACAGCAACACCGCTGTCTTCTCGCAGGCGTCCGGCCAAGGCATGAAGGCGTGCCATATCTCGTGCGACAAGCACGAGGTCATGGCCACGGCGGGCGAAGCGTTCGGCGTAGATGGCGCCTATACCGGAGGAGGCGCCGGTGATGAATACGGTCGCAAGCTTTGTCATGAGGTAATTCCTTCGAAAATTGTTCTGACGTGAACTAAGCAGATAAGCGCTTCAGCCGGAGATTGTCGGGTAGTCGGTATAGCCGACAGCGCCGCCACCATAGAGCGTGGCCGGGTTGGGCTGCGCCAGCGGCGCCCCGGTTTTCAAGCGTTCAACCAGATCGGGATTGCTGATGAACGAGCGGCCGAAGGCGAAGAGGTCTGCCTTGCCAGCGTTGAGACGGGTCGTGGCAAGTTCCAGGTTGTAGCCGTTGTTGGCCAAGTAGGTCTGCTTGAACCGCTGGCGTAGTGCGTCGTAGTCGAACTCGGCCACATCGCGCGAGCCGCCGGTCGCACCTTCCACTACATGCAGAAAGGCTATGTTCAGAACATCGAGTTGCTCGGCGATGTAGTCGTATTGCGGTTGCGGATCGCTGCAGGAAATTCCGTTGGCAGGCGAGACCGGTGAGATACGCACTCCGGTGCGACTGGCGCCGATTTCTTTCACCACGGCGCTGACAACGTCAATAAGCAGGCGTGCGCGGTTCTCGATCGAGCCGCCGTAAGCATCAGTACGCTGATTGGCGCCATCCTTGATGAACTGATCCAGCAGATAGCCGTTCGCCCCGTGAATCTCCACACCGTCGAAGCCTGCGGCAATCGCATTGGCCGCCGCTTGCCGAAAGTCGTTCACGATGCCTGGCAGTTCGCCCAGCTCGATAGCGCGTGGTTCGGAGACGTCGGCAAATCCGTTATTGACGAAGGTCTTGGTCTGCGCCCGGATCGCTGAAGGCGCGACTGGCGCTGCGCCGCCTGGTTGCAAGTCAACATGAGAAACGCGGCCTACATGCCAGAGCTGTACAAAAATGCGTCCACCCTTGGCATGCACGGCATCCGTGACCTTACGCCAGCCTGCCATTTGCTCGGGCGTGTAAAGACCGGGCGTGTCCTGATAGCCCTGAGCCTGGGCTGAGACCTGCGTAGCCTCGGTGATGATCAACCCGGCCGAAGCACGTTGGGCATAGTAGGTCGCGGTCAGTTCACTCGGGACCAATCCAGCGCCTGCACGGTTGCGGGTCAACGGCGCCATCACGATGCGATTAGCGAGCGTCAGGTCACCCAGGACGTAGGGTTGGAACAGCGTTTTCTCGGTCATTTTGTTTAACTTCAGGTATTGAGATGCTGTCAATGATTACGACCGAACTCTAAAATGTCAACAGTTTGATGTCGATCAACATCAATGTATAGTGACGCAATCACAGCTGGATAAACGTTGTTGGATGGGCGATGAAAGTCACTAAAAAACAGGCGCAGGCCAATCGGGCGCATATCGTTGAAACCGCGTCCGCGCTGTTTCGCGAGCGTGGCTATGACGGGGTGGGCATTGCCGATCTGATGGCGGCGGCTGGCTTCACTCAGGGGGGCTTCTACAAGCACTTCCGCTCCAAAGCCGACCTGATGGCGGAATCGGCAAACTGCGGCATGACGCAATCCGCTGCGCTTACAGTGGGTGCTTCTGCGTCTGAATTCGTTAAGGTTTATCTCTCTCGCGAGCATCGCGATAATCGCGCCGCGGGCTGCACGATGGCCGCGTTGTGCGGGGATGCTGCCCGTAAAGAGGAAGAAGTCCGAGCCACGTTTGCTGCCGGCATCGAGGCCCAGCTCGCGGCGTTACAAGACGAATCGGACAGTGCGGATTCAGCTCAGGCACGTGCCAAGCGCCTCGCTTTAATGGCTCACGCAGTCGGCGCAATCGCTCTGTCGCGCGCCTGCCCTGACGACTCGCTGCTTGCCGATGAGATTCTCTCGGCCTGCCGCGACGCCATCCTCGCGTCGTTGATGCCATCTGGCACTGAGCCGGACGCGCCCTTGCCCGAACTCAATGCACGTTAACAAAACGGTTTGAATCTCATTGCGAGCCATTGGCAAAGCAATGGCAACGCACCTTCGTCGGACGTCACCACTGTCTTCAAGAGCGGTAGCGTGCAGCGGGTTGGGAGTTGCTGAAACCTTGTGCCAAGAAGCCGCGTCCGCACTCGAAAGCTTCCCATGCCGCAACGTCAGGTACAGGTGGAATGGTGACCAACTCCTTACGATCAAAACCAACCAGTGCCGCATCCACGAGATCATCAACTTCCATCACGTCGGGCACCTTGCTGATGTCGCCGCCCGCACGTTCGTAAATTTCTGTACGTGTAGCAGCAGGCAGCACGGCCTGGACGTAAACGCCCTTCGACGCGACTTCTGCTGCCAGGCTCTGCGAGAGCGTCAGCACGTAGGACTTAGTGGCCGCGTAGATACCGGGGGAGTATTCAGGTAGAAGGGCCAGCACGGACGCGATATTGATGATCGAACCGCTGCCACGTTTCACCATGCCACCGATGACAGCAGACGTTAATAAGGTTGGGGCAAGGACGTTAAGTCGAAGTAACGTGTACATCTCGACAGGTTCGGCTGTCGCGAAATCACCCATCAATGCCGCTCCGGCATTATTGACGAGAATATCAATCGATGGCTCTGAGCGCAGTCGCTGAAGCACCGGCTCGATCTGCATGCCGTCGGTCAAATCTGCGGTAATGACTTCGATGGAAACACCATGTTTGTCACGTAACTCGGTGGCGAGGACGTTGAGTTTGTCAGTCGCGCGAGCGACGAGAACAAGGTCACGGCCACGAGCGGCAAATCGGCGAGCATAAACAGAGCCGATGCCACTCGATGCGCCAGTGATTAGTGCAGTTGTCATGTCTACATTTCCTGTTTTTGGCTTTTACAACTTTGCAAGCCGTAGAATATTGAACATAAAAGTTATACTTGAAAAAAATTCAACGAGATCAATAGCCCACGAATCATCCACGCGCTTTCAAATGAAGCATAGAGTAGTGTTCGTAGTGCCCAACACCGTTCTTCACAATAGGATCCTGCGATGTGATAGCTGCGATATCCTGATCATCCGGAATTTGGTACAGCGAAACGCCATAGCCGCCAGCATCATCAATCACCGGGCCGTGAGCCACGACGACGCCCTGTGCAAGAAGCTCATTCAGATAAATGCCATGTTGAGTCATCCACTGACGCTCGTCGACAGTCATTGTTGCCAGGAAGTCCGCACGCGGCGGGATATACTTGCAAAGATAATATTTCATAAACGAGTCCTCGTTATGCAATGGTCAAAAGCTTGCGCACGTGGCCGCGAAGACAGAAGATGGCAGATTCTGAACACATCTGAATCACTGCAAACAACAGAGCCTTATAGACTCTCTATAACTTTTTGCCCGATGCAACGCTCTTGAGTATTGAAATCTCAAACATTTTTGGCAGGTAACTTTGAAGGAATAGAATCATGCCAGCCATTTTCGCCACAGGGTTGCTAAACTTTGGTTCCTTCGCCTCGATAAGCTTGGTAATTGCACTCACAACGGCGTGCGGCGATTCTGCTTCATCTATACCTTTTTGGGTTACCAGATTCACTTTTGTACGGTAAAGATCGTAGTCTGCAATCTTGCCATCAGTTACCGAGAAGGCATTCAGACCAAGATTGGTTTTAAACCAACCTGGTTCAACCACACTGACTTTTATATTGAATTGACTCAACTCGAAGCGCAAAGATTTAAAATACCCTTCCACCGCGTGCTTTGATGCCGAGTAATAAGAAAGATTCGGCGGACCTATCAAGCCTACCATTGAGCTGATCGTGATGATTTTGCCATTTTTTTGCTTCCGCAAATGCGGCAACACAGCATTTGTAATCTTGACGGTACCCCAGAAGTTTGTTTCAAACTGCTGTCGACCTATTTCTACAGGTGTCTCCTCCGCAATACCCGTAACCATGTAGCCAGCATTGTTGACCAATACATCCAGGATTTTGATACTTTTGAACAGTTCGTCAGCAAAAGACTGAATAGAGCTATCATCATCTATATTTAAACGCAGTAATTTGAATGGAACTCTACTTGCATATTTCTCCGGATTACGACTGGTACCAATGACATTGAAACCCTGCTGATGAAGATTAGTCGCAAGAGTCAAGCCGAAACCCGATGAAGCACCGGTGATTAAAACTGTCTTTTTCATCTGACTACCATTAGTGGGAAGAAAAGCGCAAAACCCGTTTTGTTCTCGAAGATGCTTTGTCTGTATTTTTGCGATACCGACGCAACCATCGAGATCGGGCAATCCATCGTCTCAGATAGGACATACATTGCTCGCATAGTGAACGATTAGCACTCGCCTAACGCGCCAACTTGACCTCGAAAGGCGCCAATTTTGCCCCGGCGTTTCTGGCGCCATCCGCCGTTGTCGTGGCGTGATTGGCCACCTAAACTGAGCCATTGGATACTGAAAACGAATCTCCCCATGAGTGAAATAAATTCCCCATGAGTGATAAACGCAGCTCAACTTTGGACTATTCAGTTTGGCCAGGATGGCGGTTATTGATGCAAGACGCGGGACTGGCAACGGCTCCCGTTTTGCGTCGGGCCCAATTACCAGGCGATTTGTTTACGCGACAGAACGTTCGCCTGGACTCGGCAAGTTTCTTCAAGCTTTGGGAGGCTATCGAAGCAGAGGCCAAATCTATAAACGCGGACTTGCCCGCACCTCTGCAAATCGCTCGAGTAATGTCCTCAGACTGGTTTGATCCGGAGCTTTTTGCCGCGCTGTGCAGCGCCAACATGGGCAGCGCCCTCGACCGGATTGCCAAATATGTGAGGCTAATCGCTCCGATGGTGATTCGGGTCGTGCAGACTAGCGCGCATACCACCGTCACGATGGAATTTTTAGACCCCTCAGAGCCGCCGCCAAACGTGTTTTTGGCGTTCAAGCTCGTGTTTTTTGTTCAGCTGGCAAGGTTGGCGACACGTAGCCCTGTTCAACCGTTGCAAGTGAGCTGGCCTTCGCCGCCGACACTTGAATTGGACTCAGATGCGTATCTGGCCTACTTCGGCGTTCCTGTAACTAACGCTCCACAGGCCAGCGTGGTATTTGCAGCCGCGGACGTCGAGCGCCCCTTCCTGACGGAAAACCATAAGATGTGGCTGTTCTTTGAGCCCAGTCTACGTCAGCGGTTGTCCGACCTGGACAGGACATCCGGTATGGTCGAACGGGTACGCAGTATGCTTCTTGAATCTTTGCCGGCAGGCGAAGTATCAATGCAGGCGGTCAGTCGAAAACTCGGGGTCAGTACCCGCACTCTTCAGCGCAGACTGCAGGATGAAGGAACTACCTTCCAGCAGACGCTGGATACGTTGCGCGATTCCTTGGCACATCACTACTTACGCAACACGGCAATGTCGAGCGCAGAGATCTCGTTTCTCTTGGGGTTTGAGGACTCCAACTCCTTTGCTCGCGCATTTCAATCGTGGACAGGAAGTACACCGCGTACGGCGAGATCTCAGATGGTTAACAGCAGTTACTCCCTACCTGCCAATTCAGCAAAAAAGCAAAAGGACTGAGTTGGCTAAAGGGTCAAGATGAAAGGCTAAAGCTTTGCTTACCTTGACGTTAGGTTTAGGAATACAACGCCCCATGCGCGCCGTCGCAAGACCGACACGATTAAGGTAAACGGGCCCACTCACTCACCGTCTGAAATGTCGAATCAAACAAGTTGAATCCACAGTCGACAGCAGACAGTCAGGAGAGACCGCTTCCGCCCTATAGCAGAAGACGATTCGCAATTGTTCGTGCACCGCATGCGGGTTGGGCAAACTCGCTCCCTATCGCTCAAGTACACCGCGCTATTGGGGCAGATATGGGGGCAGCACCTATAGATTTAGGCCTAAAAGCATCGCTCTAGAGCCCTGTCAAAATGTTCTTCGGCGACCCTGAAAGCCTTTGAAAGGGGCTGGCACATCTCTGCTCGAGTCGGCCGCTTGGCGATCTCACGGTCAGCGAAAGATCGCCATTCGCAGCTGTCACTTATTTACTGCAAGCGCATTCGTTTTATGTCCCTCTGCGGCGGCTCTCCGAACAGACGGCTGTATTCGCGACTGAACTGCGACGAGCTTTCATAACCCACCAATCCTCCCGCACTGCTTGCGTCGACATTCTGACTTAGCATCAACTGTCGAGCCGCTTGCAGCCGCAATTGTTTCTGATACTGCAGCGGACTCATGCCTGTTACGGTGCGGAAATGCTGGCGAAAGGTAGACGGACTCATATGGGCATTCGCCGCCAAGTCGTCCATGCGTAGCGCATGGCGAAAGTTAAGTTTCAGCCAGGCAAGCGTCTTGGCGATGTGTTGGCTCGGTGAGCCCGCGGCGACGACATGTAGCAACTGCGAACCATGAGCGCCGCTTAACAGGCGAGCTATGATCTCTTCCTTGATCAACGGCGCGAGTGTTTCAAGCAGTTCAGACTCGCTGAGCAGTCCGACCAATCGCCCCAGTGCATCAAGCACCGCGGCGTCCAGCGCCTGTACGGTGATAGGCCGGAACCCTTCATCCTTCATGCGCGGTGACAACCGCATGCGCTCGGCCAGCTGTATCACCGAGGCGCTGTCGAACGTAAGCATCAGGCCCAGAAACGGTTGTGCGACGCTCGCTTGGGTCACATGTGAAATGACCGGTAGGTCAACGCTGGTAACCATGGACTGCCCCGGTGCGTAACTAAGCACTTCCTCCCCCACCATGACCTGCTTGCAGCCTTGCAAGGTCACCCCAATCCCCAGTCCGTAAATACAGTGCACAGGCGCAGTGGAAGACTTGCGTCGATGCAGGCTCAGGCCGGGAACGGCGGTGATCAGGTCGCAATCACTGCGCACAATCTGGCTGACGACGCCGGCGAGGCGACTTGTGTTGGTGGCAACTTGGTGATTTTTGGTAGCAGGCTGCACAGTGCTCTCCTCGAAAACATGAAGTCGATAGATACGGCAAACCAGCGGCCGGTGCCGAGGCGATCACAGGCAGTGTGGCCAGTGCGGTTCCGACTTTGAGCATGTTTCGGCGGCTTTGCGAAGGCGAGTTGCGACTGCAAAGACCTGGCACTGAGCCCGACCGTGGACCTATAGCGGTACCGCACCGATCTGCTGAAGAAGACCCAGCAGGTCAGGCTGCCCATGCTCTTCAACTATTTGACCATCGGCGAACCGATAGAAATTTACCGCCTTGACTTCGATAGTCTTTCCGGAAGGTGGAACACCCAGGAAGCTTCCAAGATGTGTACCGCGCATCGTGAAGCGCGCGGCCACCCTGTCGCCCTCAATAATCAATTCCTCAAGCGTCCACTGAATATCTGGAAAGCCTGCGCGCATCATCGCAATGATCTCCTGATATCCGTCCGGCCCCCGCAAAGGTTCAGAACGCCCCGGGACGAAAAATATCGCCTGCGCAGAGATCAACTCCCCGGCCAACTCATCGCTCGCGGTGTTTATGAAATCAGTGAAGCGCTTCATCAGAAGCTTTTTTGATCCCGTTTCCATGATGGTTTCCCTTTTGATGTGAGTCGCTTGTGAAATACCGCCTCGACCTCGTTAGAAGGGCTACTCATAGAGAGCCCCTCGCTGAAGATCCCTTAAGCCTGGTCGGTGGGCATGATCCACAGCTCGCTGATGGCAGCGTGACGTGGCCGGGTGACCATGTAAGTCACACCGTCGGCGATGTCCTCGGCCTGCAGCACCTCGGTGGTCTCATAGAACGTATCGATGCTGTCGCGCATCGTTCCGCTGTTATGCGAGCCCAACTCCGTATCAACACCGCCCGGCTCCAGCACACCCACGCGGACATGCTTCTTGGTGATCTCCTGACGCAGGGATTCGGTGAATCCGTTCACGCCGAATTTGGTCATGTTGTAGACGCCATAGTTGGCCCAGGCTACACGGCCAGCGATCGATGAGATGTTGACGATATCGGCGACCCGGCGAGGCCCGTCTTCGGCAGCAGCCAGCAGGTGCGGCAAAGCTGCGTTGGTCATGTACAACAGACCTTTCTGGTTGATCGCAATCATCCGCTCCCATTCCTCGGGATCGGCGCCGACAATAGGGCCAAGCAGCATCAGCCCTGCGTTGTTGACCAGAATGTCCAGCCGCCCGAACCGTTCGACGACCGTCTGAACAGCCACCTCGGATTGAGCGCGGTCAGTGATATCGGCGAGCACCGCGAGGGCGCTGCCACCTGCCGCCCGAATTTGCGCAGCGAGAGCATCCAATCGGTCTTGGCGGCGAGCAATCAGGGCGACTCTGGCGCCCCGTGCCGCGAGCGCCCGCGCGGTGGCGTAGCCAATTCCGCTACTGGCTCCGGTGACAATGGCGACGGTGCCCGAGAGTGTTGATGTCATGAATGTGTCCTTTGCGAACCAAGGAGAGAACTGAGCGTCAGGCGTCATTGTGAGCAAGAGAGGACGACAACTGACGGTAGGCGTCGGCCTGTGCCAGTAACGCATTGGCCTTGGCCTCAAAGGTCTGCACTGCATCGGAGCCCGCGGCGAAACGAACCGGCGGCTCGTCGAGCCCTGCCAGCTGCACAATCGCGTCGGCGAGCTTGGCAGGGTCACCGCCCTGTTTGCCGTCCATGCCACTCCAGGCTGTGACGGTCTCTCGCGTGCGCTGGGCATAGTCGTCGATGGAAGGTAGCGCGTAGGTGGTGGAATCGGCCGTCAGCAGTTCTGTGCGGAAGAAACCTGGCTCGACCAACATCGTGCGAATGCCGAAGGGTTCGATCTCTGGCGCGAGCGACTCGATCCATCCTTCGAGGCCGAATTTTGCCGCCGCATAGGCCGTGCAGAACATACCGCCAGCGATACCCGCCGTGGAGGAAATGGTCAGCAACAGACCCGAGTGCTGCTTGCGCATCACCGGCAGTGCTGCACGAGCGACGTTCATCGGACCGAACAGCAGCGTCTCGATCTGGCTGCGCACCTGTTCCGAGCTGAGCTCTTCGAAGAAGCCCGCATAGAAGTTACCCGCGTTGTTGACCAGTACATCAATCCGTCCGAACTTGCCGATAGCGGCCTCGACGGCGTCTTGGGCGTCATCGGGACGGGTGACATCAAGCTTGATAGCCAACAAGTCTTCATGTTCACCGATTGCCGCCAGTACTCTCCCGGCATCACGGCCGGTGGCAACGACGGCATGTCCGGCAGCGATTGCCGCTTTGGCGATGTCTACACCCAGTCCACGGCCAGCACCGGTGATGAACCAAACTTTTTTCTCAGTCATGTGATAGTTCCTTTTCTAACGAGTGCCTATTGTGTCGAGCCTCTCCTTTTGGTTGCTGCATCAATCGGCGTATTCATTGCCTAAAATGACGAATCTTGTGTCAGTTTACCCCTCTTCGCTCTGACCTCTCGCAGCAGTCCTTCACGGCTCGCGAAGGGGCCCTCCTTGGGCGAACTACGAATCGCAAGCAACGAGAACGCAGCGACTCGGATCTCCAAGTCCTCCACCAGCTTTTAAAGTATGCGTCGACCAATAGCCCATAGCGCTGCCCAATCCAGCTCTTTCATTGCCTGATTCAATCACCGTTTCAGGAACTTCAAGTGTCGTGAGTCGCGCGCTTTGAACGCTCAACTCATCCGTCAAATTGGGCAATCATTGAAGCGGATCGCGCAATCGACCCAGGCAGTACGGCGCTACAGTTGGCAAATGCCCAGAACACTGATCCCACTCATTCATGGAGAGCTGTCCCACTATGAGCGCCCTCAACATCAATGGCCGTGATTACACGGTTGACGTAGATCCTGGCACCCCGATTCTCTGGACTTTGCGCGACGCGCTGGGCATGACCGGCACCAAGTTTGGCTGCGGGGCAGCACTGTGCGGGGCTTGTACTGTCCACCTTGATGGACAGGCTGTTCGTTCCTGTGTCACGCCTGTCGCAGCCGCCGAGGGCAGGAAGATCAGCACCATCGAAGCAACAACCAATGGCAGTGACCCCGTTGGCACAGCCGTGCACGAGGCATGGGTCAAACACGACGTGGCGCAATGCGGCTATTGCCAGAGCGGCCAGATCATGAGCGCGACGGCTTTCCTCAAGACCCAACACAAGGGCAAGCAACCCACGGCGGCCGAGATCGACTCGGCAATGGCCGGCAACATCTGCCGCTGCGGCACTTACGCTCGTATCCGCGCGGCGGTGGCTGATGCCGCCAAAGCCCTCGCCTGACTGGAGCTTGCCATGTTCAACGACATCTACCCGGACGAACTCCCCCGCACGTTGCAACACATGCTTGAACGCGACCAGATCGACGGCCCCAGCACACTCCCCCGCCGCAGTTTCCTGAAAATCCTTGGTGTCGGCGGCCTGGCGTTGGGGGCATTTCCTCACCTGGCCCTGGCGCAACAGCCTGGCGACAACCGGGCAGAAACTCTCAAGCCGAGTCAGCAACCTTCGGCATTCGTACAGATAGCGCCGAATGGGGAAGTAACGGTAACCATCAACCGGCTGGAGTTCGGACAGGGTGTGCAGACCGGCCTACCGATGATCCTCGCCGAAGAGCTTGATGCCGACTGGAGCCTCGTTCGCAGCCGTAACGGCACCAGCGACATCGCCTACCGGGACCCACTCTTTGGCATGCACCTCACCGGTGGCTCCAATTCGATCAAGAACAGCTATACCCAGTACCGCGAACTGGGTGCCCGCGCTCGCGCCATGCTGCTCGCCGCGGCGGCCGCGCGCTGGAATGTCGATGTGACCAGCCTAAGCACGCAATCCGGAATGGTGCTCGGCCCCGCGGGCCGCAAAGCGAGCTATGGCGAACTGTCGGAGGCCGCCATGGCGCTGCCTGTGCCCGAGACGATCACGCTCAAGGACCCCAAAGACTTCCGAATCATTGGCAATGCCACCACCCGCATCGATGCCAAGGCCAAGAGCAGTGGCCAGCAGGATTTCGGCATCGACATGAAACTACCGGGGCAACTAACGGCCGTGGTGGCCAGACCGCCAGTATTCGGTGCCAAAATTGCGTCTTTGGATGACAGTGCTGCACGTGCCATCAAAGGCGTGAAAGCTGTGCTGCGTGTACCGCTTGATGGGGGGGCTGAAGGCGTAACCGTCGTCGCTGACGGTTACTGGCAAGCCAAACAAGGGCGTGATGCGCTGAAGCTGCAATGGGATACGACGACTGTCGAAAAGGTCGATAGCGACAAGCAGTTGGCCGACTACAGAGAGCTGGCGGGTCGTCCTGGTCCACGGCTCTTCGAGGCGGACATGGCGCCACTGGAAACAGCACCACATCGATTGGAAGCTGAGTTCGTGTTTCCTTATCTGGCCCATGCGCCAATGGAACCGTTGAACTGCACAGTCAAACTGTCCGAAGAACGCTGCGAACTATGGGTGGGCACTCAGTTTGCCGGGGCTGACAGCGCGGCAGCCGCACGTGTACTGAACCTCAAGCCCGAGCAAATTCAAATTAATGTACAGACCGCTGGCGGTGGCTTTGGCCGGCGTGGCATAGCCACCAGCGACATAGTGGTGCTGGCATGCGAGGTGGCCAAGGCCGCGCGAATGGCCGGTTTGAGTGCACCGGTGCGCACCCTATGGAGCCGCGAGGACGATATCAAAGGCGGCTATTACCGCCCCATGCACCTGCACCGTGCTCGTATCGGTTTTGACGAAACCGGCAAGGTGCTGGCCTGGGACCACGTGGTGGTAGGACAGTCCATCATCAGCGGCACCATGTTCGAGGGGCGGGTGAAAAACGGCATAGACCCCACGGCAACAGAAGGTATGCGCGATCCCTATCCTCTGCCGATGCGCCTGACGGTGCATCACCCAAAACTCAACGTACCGGTGTTGTGGTGGCGCAGTGTGGGCTCCACCCACACAGCCTTCGTGATGGAGACGGTGATCGATGAGATCGCCCGAACAACCAAACAAGATCCAGTGGCTTACAGGATGAAACTTTTTGCCGATCAAAGTCCGCGCCATCGAGCTGCATTGCAACTGGCGGTGGACAAGAGCAAGTACGGCAAACGCGAGCTGCCTGCGGGTCGAGCCTGGGGCGTTGCGGTACATGAGTCGTTCAGTTCGGTAGTGGCTTACGTCGTGGAAGCTTCAGTGCAAAACGGCCGTCCGGTACTGCACCATGTGACCGCCGGCGTCCACTGCAACCTCGTCGTCAACCCACGCAGCGTTGAGGCCCAAGTACAAGGTGCTGCCCTTATGGGGCTGTCAATGTGCTTGCCGGGCGGTGCCATCACCTTGAAAGACGGCGTCGTGCAACAGAGTAATTTTGGTGACTTCAGCGTTCCGCGCATTACCGATATGCCGGAATTCTCCATTCATGTCGTGCCAAGCGCCGAGCCACCCACAGGGATGGGTGAACCCGGCCTTCCACCGTTGGCCCCTGCCTTTGCAAACGCGGTCGCACGCCTCACGGGTAAGTCGGTACGTGAGTTGCCCTTCAAGCTGACGTGATAGAGCCTGGGGGACTGTCAAGAACCTTAATCAGCCAGAGGCCCATCCACTTGGGAAAGCCTTTGGCAATAGGACCGGGATCGACGAGTCCCGACATACGGACTCGTGGTCCTCTCGGCTAACAACCATCACAGCCACTTTGCCGGTACTACGAATATGGGTATTTTCCTCGGTCGCTCGTGTTCTGGGTGCGAGCGGGAGCAATATTGGGGGCACACTAGGTTTTTTTGCCTTCAAAGCACTGACCTAAAGCCAAGTCAAAATGTTCTTTGGCGACCCTGAGAGCCTTTGAGTCAAACCGGCGCAACGCCTAATCGCTGACGACCGGGCGCTCACAACGGCCCACAAAAGAGCCGCAGGCACTGCTGCTGAGCCAAATGGGTGGCGACCAGCAGGGTACGCCAGCCCTCAAGGTCGTATGACAGCGCCTGCCACACCAACCACAGCCACAGGTTGCTGTGGTGGAACACCACCCAAGTCAATCGGGGCTATCCACAGCGGTCAAGCATGGCGATTGTCCGTACCGTCCATGGTGCGACGGGCCGTGGCGACCACGTCTGCAGCCACCACCGCCTGCACCGCCTGCCCACCTGCCGAGGCGAGGGCACGGGCGCCGGCTTTGATTGCCAGGTCGAGCATGCTCAATCCGTCACTGACCATTCGGCGTTCGCGAATGCCGGTGCGCGATTCTATCCATTCGGGCGTGGTATCCAGCCCGCTGGAAATTTGCTGATTGTCAATTATCTGAGGCGGAAGACAGCCTCCCAGGCCACACAGGATCACAGTCACGATCAACTCCCTTGATTTAACGATGGTTCAGATGGCGTGTGGTGTCGCGACAGGCCCTACGTCACTTCCTGACGCGGGGCGCGGCCCAGCGACCAACCGAAGTTCATGCCCGCAGCCGCCAGCAGGATGGCGCTCGCGCCAATCATTTGCAGGACGCCGAGCGGGTGGGCGAAGGCAACCCAGTCGACCAGGATGGCGACGATCGGATAAATGAACGACAGTGCCCCGACCAGCGCCGTGGGGATTTTCTGGATGGCGCTGTACAGCAGAGTCGACATGAGCCCGGTATGGACCACGCCGATAATGATCAGGTAAGTCCAGGCGCCCTCGACCGTATCGACCCTGGTGAAGTCCACGAACGGTGCCAGGATCAGAACGCCTACCACCATCTGGATCAGCACGATCAGGTGCGCGGGTAAGTCCTTGAGGCGCTTGGTAATCGCCGCCGCCACAGCGTAGAAGAAGGCTGAAGCCAGGGCCAGGCAGACGCCCAGCAGGTAGTCGGCGCCGGTGGCCTGCCCACTGCCTTTGGCGGACACGATCAGCATCAGACCGGCGAAGGCCAACAGCAGCCAGCCGACCTTGGCGGCGCTGAGGCGCTCGGCGAAGAACAGCACACCCAGACCGACCAGCATGAACGGCTGAACGTGGTAGGCCACCGTCGCAATGGCGATAGAGGAATGTTTGTAGGCACTGAACAGCAGCACCCAGTTGAGAATCAGCGCCACCCCGCCCAGGCACACCAGAATGAACTGCCGGGCGTTGATCCGGGAGCGGCGCAGCACCCCGAGCACCAGGCACGCAACCAGCATCGCCATGGCGCCGAACAAGCAACGCCAGAACACCACGGCCTCCGGGCTCTGCCCCGACATGATGACGAACCAGCCCACCGTGCCGGAGATCACCATGGCCGAAATCATTTCGAGCGTCCCACGGGTTTGCGACTTCATCACTCACTGCTTCCTTGCTGCCGGCATTGCCGTAACCTAAGCCGCCATTCATGGGGGTTGATTCGGCAAAGCGAACTTTATAATGAACGAATGACCACTATACTGAACAAGGCGCCTGAGAGCGTCAACCCATTTCAGGATGATTTACAAAACAAATGACCGATATAACGAACGCCCTACTGATAAATAACCCGAGCCGAATCGATCTGCTGGCCCTTTCAATCAAACGCGAGCGCCTGGCCGCCGGGCTTTCCTTGACCGAGCTGGCGAAGCGCGCCGGGGTGGCGAAGTCGACCTTATCTCAATTGGAGTCGGGAATCGGTAACCCCAGCATCGAAACCTTGTGGTCGCTGGCGATGGCAATGGGCTTGCAAGTCACCCGGTTCTTCGAGCAACCCCAGCAGACCCTGCGGGTGATACGCGCCAACGAGGGTATGACGACCTATGCCGAGACTGCCAATTATGCAGCGACACTGCTTGCCGATTGCCCGGTGGGAGTACAACGTGATATCTACCGGCTCAAAGTGCAACCCGGCGAAGTTCGGCTGTCTCAGCCCCACCCACTGGGCACCGTAGAGCACGTGGTGCTGTGCAGTGGCAGTGCCCATATCGGCCCGGCGACTGGACCTGTATTGCTGAACGCGGGCGACTACATCAGCTACCTCGCTAATGTGCCTCACGTGTTCGAAGCACTCGAGGCGGACACCACTGCGGTGATGGTGATAGAGCATTCCTGAGGTGGGTGCCATCGACACGGTGGGTACCCACGTCTTGAATCACCCTGAATCTTCTAGAGCAAAGCCAGCGGATAGCGCACGAGCCGCAGCAAAACAACCCAGGGTCACACGGTCTATCGCTGCTTCGGTACCGCCGCATATGGCGATGTCCGCCTCACCACTTCTGATGAGTCTGGCCGCATCGCCGATAGCCTGTACCCCTGCAGCACAGACCGTTACGGGCGCGCCGAGCGGCCCTTTGAAACCGTGCAGGATGGAAACGTGCCCGGCCGCCATGTTGGCGAGGAAAGACGGTGCAGTGAACGGCGACAATCGGCGAGGACCACGCGCATCGGTGGTATGTACAGCGTTGGCAATCGCGCCAAAACCACCTACGCCCGATGCAATGATCGTGGCGGTACGCTCCTGGTCTGCGACATCAGTCGGATGCCAGCCTGCCTGCTCCAGAGCTTCGTGCGCGGCCACAAGTGCAAACTCGATGAAGCGATCCATCTTCTTGCGGTCCTTGGCCGAAATGATGCGCTCCGGGTCGTAACCCGCGATGGCATCCTCCTCCAGTGAGGGCACCTGATCGCCTACTGCAACGCCTGTACCCCCGGCTAAAGAACGGCGAGAGGACGGGTGGCGTCTTCTCCTCCAGGCTCGCGTGCTACGTCAGTTTCGCTGTTCAGTTGACCCTTATTGTCAGGACGGATCTTGAACCAGATGGAGTACATCGCTGGCAGGAATACCAGCGTCATGATGGTTCCGACGAACGTGCCTCCGATCAGCGTGTAGGCCAGCGTCCCCCAGAAGACGGAGTGTGTCAGGGGAATGAACGCCAGGATTGCCGCCAGCGCTGTCAGCAGTACCGGGCGGGCACGTTGGACCGTGGCTTCAACCACCGCGTGAAACGGATCCAGCCCTTCTTGCGCGTTGTGATGGATTTGCCCAATCAGAATCAGCGTATTGCGCATCAAAATGCCCGAAAGGGCGATTAGACCGACCAGAGCGTTGATACCAAACGGCTGCTGGAAGATAAGCAGTGTCGGCACCACACCAATCAACCCCAGTGGCGAGGTGAGGAACACCATGATCATCGCCGAGATCGAACGGACCTGCAGAATGATGACCAGCAGCGTCATGGCAATCATGATCGGGAATAACGGCAACATCGCTTTACCGGCCTTGCCCGACTCCTCGATTGCACCCGCCTGCTCAATCCGGTACCCGCCAGGCAGCTTGTCGATGACTGGCTGCAACTCCTTGATGATGACGCTCGAGACGTCCGGTGGCTGCAAGCCTTCGGCAATGTCGCCGCGCACGGTAATGGTCGGCGTGCGGTCACGACGCCTTAGGATCGGATCCTCCATACGCACATCGACCTCTCCCACCTGGGACAGCGGAATCCGCTGACCCGCCGAGCCCACCAGCGTAAAGCCTTCTATCTTGGCGGGATCGAGCCGGATATCACCCGCTGCGCGACCAACCACCTGCACCGAGCGAATGTCCTCACGAACTGCGGTGATCGGTACTCCGGCCAACAGGAACTGCAGTTGCTGCGCGACTGAGTTTGACGTCAACCCCACCGCCTCCAAGCGATCCTGATCCAGAGCGAAATGCAGCGCCGGCGTCAGTGGCCCCCAGTCAGTGTTGACGGTTCTCATCATCGGGCTCGACTGCATCACGTCCTGTACCTGGCCCGCGATCTCGCGCAATTTTGACGGATCAGACCCCATCACCCGATAGGCAACAGGGAACGGCGAATACGGACCAAACACAAGCTGAGTCACCCTGACACGCGCTTCTGGGGCAAGTCCCTCAGCAGCGGCCTCGCGGAGACGGAACTTGAGGGCCTCGCGCTCCTCCTGGCTGTCCGTCAGCACCACAATCTTCGCGAAAGACGGATCGGGGAGTTCCGGCGCCATCGCCAGATAGAAACGCGGCGCGCCTTGCCCGATATAGGCCGTGACGATTTTTGCCTCACCCTGCTTTTGCAGCCAGGCCTCTATCTTGGCGGTGGTGGCGCTGGTCTGCTCAATGGAGGTTCCATAAGGCATTTGCACTTCAATCAATACCTCTGGACGGTCCGAGGTAGGGAAGAACTGTTTCTTGACCAGGCTCATGCCGAGAATCGCCACGCCAAACATAGCGATAACAGTACCGGCCACCAGCCATTTGCGAGTGATGACACGCGTCAACACCTGGCGGAAGCGGTTGTAATTTCGGGTGTTGTAGATGGCCGCGTGACCACCTTCGACCTTCTTGATGTTCGGCAACATCTTCACACCCAGGTACGGGGTAAAAGCTACCGCAACCACCCAGGAGGCAATCAGGGCAATGCCCACGATCCAGAACATGTTGCTGGTGTACTCGCCGGCTGTCGATTGCGCGAAGCCGTTGGGCATAAAGCCGATAGCCGTCACCAGCGTACCGGAAAGCATCGGCGCGGCCGTATGACTCCAGGCGTACGCGGAAGCTTTGATGCGGTCGTAGCCCTCTTCCATTTTCACCACCATCATTTCGATAGCAATGATGGCATCGTCCACCAGAAGTCCGAGCGCCAGAATCAACGAGCCAAGGGTGATACGGTCAAAGTTCTTTCCAGTGGCCGCCATCACCACAAACACCACAGCCAATGTCAACGGCACAGCCGCAGCGACCACAACGCCTACACGCCAGCCCATGCTGAGAAAGCAGACGAGCATCACCACAAGCAGCGCGACGAAAAATTTGACCATGAACTCGCCGACGGCCGAACTGATATTTACAGATTGATCGGTAACCTTGGAGAGCGTCATGCCCAACGGCATGCCCTCATTGATCTTGACCGTCTCCGCGTCCAACGCCTTGCCCAGGTCAAGACCGTTCCAGCCCTCACGCATCACGATCCCCAGCAACAAGGCCTCTTCACCGTTATTACGCACGAGAAAGGTTGCCGGATCTTCATAACCACGTTCGATCGTCGCCACGTCCGAGAGCTTCAGCGTCCGCCCCTGAACCGCAATGGGTGTGTCACGAATCTTCTGCACCTTGTCGAAGGCGCCATCCAGCCGGAGAAAGACTTGCGGCCCGTCGCTTTCGATCGAACCGGCAGGCGTGAGCACGTTCTGATTGTTCAGTGCGGCAAAGATGTCCTGAGGCGATACGCCCAAGGTGGCCAGCCGATCATGGGAAAAGGAAACAAAGATACGTTCGGGCTGCTCCCCAATAATGTTGACCTTCTTCACGCCCGGCACATGCAACAGTTGTTGGCGCAACGACTCTGCATCACGCACCAACAGTCGCTGCGGCTCGCCTTTGGCTTTCAGGGCGAACAGTGCAAATGTCACATCCGAAAACTCGTCGTTGACCATTGGCCCGATGACACCCGCCGGCAGCTTCCCGGCCTCATCGTCGAGCTTTTTGCGCGCCTGATAGAACTCCTCCTGCACTTGCGAGGGCGGCGTGCTATCGAGCAGTGACACCATCGTGAAAGCGAGGCCAGGACGGGTGTAGGTTTCCGTGCGGTCGTACCATTTCAGTTCTTGCAGGCGTTTTTCAAGTGGCTCTGCTACCTGATCCTGCATCTCCTGCGCCGTGGCGCCCGGCCACGCGGTAATGACCGTCAACTGCTTGACCGTAAACGGAGGATCTTCCGCACGCCCCAGTTGGAAGAACGACAGGATGCCCGCAACGGCGATCAGGAAGATCAGAAACACCGTGATGGAGCGCTCACGAACGGCGATCGCGGAGAGATTGAAGCGCCCCTCGCTCATGGATGACTCCCGGCAACCTTGACGTCACCCGGTTGAGCCAGTCTTACCTCCTCACCATCGCGCAGCAGATGCGCGCCTAACGCTACGATCTGCTCACCGACCTTGAGATCGCCTGCGACTCGCGCTGCGTCGTCGCTCAAGCCCAGGACCTGAACAGATCGCCAAGTCACTTTCGCCGGAGTACCGACGATGACCCACACGCCAGTGCCTTGGCCTGGGTCATAAACGGCAGCGATCGGTACTTGCAGCCCCTGCCCTTGCGTGGTGCCTTCAGCGATCCGAAGCGTGACGGTCGAACCTAGCGGTGCATTGGCCAGCGCGCCCTCAAGCACATACCGCGCCTCGAAGGTGCGTGTCATTCGGTCGGCCGAATCAGCAAGCAGCCTTAGCTTCGCTGTAACAGCACCCGTGGTATTGCCGTAAAGCGTCGCCTGCGCAGTGGATCCTGCTGTGGGGCGTAGCGTCTCGGGCAGATGCACGATGGCTTCGCGCTGCCCCGCCCGCGCCAGTCGAACCACGGGCTGCCCCGGGCTGACGACTTGCCCGGGCTCGGCAAGCGTCTCCACCACAACGCCGTCGGAATCCGCAAACAGCACCGCATAACCAGAAGCATTGCGGGCTACGTCGGCCTGCGCTTCAGCGGCGCTGAGCTGCGCCTTTGCGGTATCCGCTGCGGCTTTGATCTGGTCGTAAGCCGATGCTGAAATAGCGCCTGCGGCGACCAGATCGCGATATCGCGCCTCGTCATCTGCTGTCTGTTTGGCTCGGGCCCGAGCGGCGATGACCGACTCTTGCTGTGCTCGCGCCTGCAACCCCAGGTCGATTGGGTCGAGACGCATGAGTGGCTGACCACGCTTAACGGTCTGACCGGTGTCAACCAGACGCTCAAGCACCTTGCCTGATACCCGAAAACCCAGATCGCCCTGGACGCGGGCAGCCACGACGCCAGTAAAAGAACGTGAGACGTCGGACGAACCCTGAACCGCAGAGGACCTCACCAGAGGGGCCTGCGTGCGTGGATCTTCAACGGTGGATGAGTCACCACACGCCGTCAGGACGAGAGGCAACAAGCAAGCGGCAATGGGGACAGGTCGAAGCCGGCGCATAGGTTCCCTTACTTAAAAAATAGGACAGGCGTCACATTCTCAGTCCAGTGACCATTACTGTCAATGGTCACATATTGTAAAATGCCAAGCCCCTCGACCTAAGCACCAGAATCGCCGCACGCATTGAGCCAATTCCGAACATAGCTCAAAGAGCGTCGATTGACAGAATGTGACCGCGACGTAATATGGTCACAAACATCCTCGATTGAAGGTACCTCAATGCCTCCCCTCCGCCCCATTGCTCTCTTGGTGAGTGCCAGCTTGATGACAGGTTGCGCGGTCGGTCCGGACTATCACCGTCCGGACGCCCCACTTTCGGACCATTACTTGGGGCAGTCTTCTGTCGAACAGAGACCAGGGGCGACGCCGGCCAGTCTTGTCGCCTGGTGGGAAGGCTTTGGTGATCCACTGTTAGCCGACTTCGTCTCCAAGGCACTTGATCAGAACCTGGATCTGGCGCAGGCGTCGGCGCGAGTCACGCAGGCGCGGGCAGGACTGGGCGCCGCAAATGCCGCTTTACTGCCCTCGGGGAACATCAGCGGACAGGCCGCGCGCTCCTACCAGTCAATCGAGACGCCGCTCGGCCAGGTGTTGAACTCAACGCCTGGCTATGATCGGTACGGAAGTTCATACGAGGCCAACCTCGATGCCAGCTGGGAGGTAGATGTCTTTGGCGGATTGCGCCGCGGACGCGAGGCGGCTCTGGCCGAGTACCAGGCTTCCCAGGCGGGCGTCGCTGCCACACGATTAGCCATCGCCGCGCAGACCGCTGATATCTACATCACTATCCGCGGACTGCAGACCCGGCTGGACATTGCGAACCGACAAGTCAAAACACAGCAGGAGCTACTAGAGAAAGTCCAATTGCTCTACAGCAAGGGGCTCGCCGCCAACTATCAGGTTCGCCAGACCGAGGGGGCGCTATCGCAGGTCCAAGCGACAGTGCCGGTCCTGCAGACTGGCCTGGATGCTGCCATGAATGCGCTGGATGTGATACTCGGCACGCCGCCAGGCACTCACCGCACACAACTGGCAAGTGCGGGGAGCATTCCTGTCGCGCCGCAGTTAAAGGCGATGGGAACGCCGGCCGATTTGCTGCGCCGCAGGCCAGACCTCATTGTGGCTGAGCGCCGTCTTGCGGCCTCAAACGCACGCATCGGGGAGGCGATTGCTGAGTACTACCCGAAATTCTCCCTTAGCGCATTGCTGGGCAGTGCCACGGCTGTATCCGCAGGTAACCTTTTCACCAGCGGCGCCAGCCAGTCGGCGGGCGCATTGGGACTGCGCTGGAGACTCTTCGATTTTGGTCGCATAAACGCCCAAATCGACCAAGCCAAGGGACAGGAAGCCGAAACCCTGGCGGCTTACCGTCAGTCTGTGCTGCGCGCCACCGAGGATGTCGAGAACGCGTTCTCCGCACTGGTGAATCGGGAGGCTCAAGCAACCACCCTCACCGGGGGAGAGGCGTCTTTGACACAGGCTCGCCAATCGTCGTTCATTGCCTATCAGAAAGGCACCGCCAGCCTGATCGATGTCCTGCACGCCGACGAGACGATGCTGCAGGCTTCCGATGCTCGGGCACAAGCGCGAACGGAATCGGCACGGGCGGCGGTTGCGGCATTCAAGGCGCTAGGTGGTGGCTGGCAACCTCCTGAAGCCCAGCCTGTTGCGACACGATGATTTAACCAGGTGACGTAGAACTTGATGCACGCACCTCCCCTTCTCTTTCAGCTACTACCCAATCCGAGAGCGGGTTTCGCTCACCGACTGACGCGATCAGCAACCAATTGCTCAATAGAAACCAACCGGAGTACAGCGAAATGAAATCGAACGAGAATTCCTGGGTGCTCATCACCGGAGCATCAAGCGGATTTGGCGAGGAGTTTGCCCGGCAATATGCAGCGCAGGGAAAATCGCTCGTTCTGGTAGCAAGAAGGCTGAGTAAGCTCGAAGCGCTATCGGCGCAGTTGCGCGAACGCTTCGGCGTTGATGTGATCGTCGAACAAGTAGACCTGTCCTCGATCCCGGCGATCATCGAACTGCATGAGCGACTCAGCGAACGCAATATAGTGATCGATGTGCTCATCAACAATGCGGGCCATGGATTGCAGGGGCCTTTCCTGGATCAGCCTCTGGACCATTCCCTGACCATGATTGATCTGGATATCGCCAGCCTGACAGCCCTGACACGCCTTTTCGCGGCCGACATGCGAGCCCGCAAACGTGGGCACATCCTGATGGTCGCAAGCTTGCTGTCCTTCCAGGGCGTGAAGAATTTCGCCGTTTACTCTGCCGCGAAAGCCTATGTTCTTCGCTTCTCTGATGCGCTTCATCGCGAACTGAAAAATGATGGTGTCGTCGTTACCGCACTTTGCCCAGGGATGTCGGACACCGGATTTGCAGAAAGCGCCAAGCAAAAGATCACGCCGGTCTTGAAAAGGGTGATGATGCAGCCCCAACCCGTCGTGCGTACAGGAATCCGTGCGCTGCAAGCCGGACGTATGAGTGTGGTGCCAGGTTTTGGCAACAAGGCCATTACTGTCTTGACTTGGGCCACGCCTCGTCGGTTTCATCAGAGCCTTATGGCGCAGGTGATGGGAGTCTGAGGCGGGCGACAAAGGTGCCTTTTCCCTGAGAGGGAATGCCAGGGATGTGTTCTAAAAGGCCGGGAGGCGACGCGCGCTCCCGACCAGACAGTTATCGTGCAACAGCACTCAACTAGAAACGGTAACTCACAGAAGTACCGAGCCCGTTCGCGCTGTTCTTATATTTGGCACTGTATGCGCCTCTGCTCGCAGAGGCGTCGTTGATCTGCACGCTCTCCTCCCACAGGTAGGAATAAGCAACATCGATCGTGACATTGTCCGCCGGAGTCCAGCCAGCACCGAAGCTGATAACCTTCCGGTCACCCGTAGGAATACGTGGTCCACGGTTGGTGTTGTTGGTGGGAGACTGGTCGACCGAGAAGCCTGCGCGAAGTACCCATTGGCTGTTCAATTTGTACGCCGTGCCGATAGCGTGAGCCCACGTATCATGCCAGTTTTGTTCTTCGGTAATAGTGCCCAGCGAGCCGCTCAACAAAGGGGGTAAACCAGTGTTCTCGATGGTTAACTCTTTGAAGCGACTCCAGCGTGTCCAGGTACTCCCCAAGTAGAGTGTCCAGTCGTTATTAAGCTGATGAGTTACCGAGAAATCCACTGACTCTGGGGTATCCACATCCAGCGAAGCGTCATAACTGCGGCCGCTAACCCCCAACACACTAAAGATGCCGTCGGTGACCTTGGTCTTGGCGTCCAAGTGGTAACTGACCTTGGAATGGTAGGTCATTCCCAGGCGGGTTCGGTCTGTAGCCTGCACCAGGATGCCGGCATTGAAACCGAGGGCCGTGTCGTCGCCAGTGCTTTTGAGCTTTCCGTCATTGCGACCCGGGCTAAGTGGATTGGGCACCATCCCGGACAGCTCACCGGTGATGCGGTTGATGGTCGGACCGAAGCCGATCGAAACTTTGTCGTTAAAGGCATAGCTGATGGTGGGCTGGAACGTGAGGGTCGTGACCTCACTTTTGTTGGCGTAGTAACGCCCGGCAAAACCGCTGCCATAGTCAGTCATCAGACCGAAAGGTACATAAAAACCTACACCGAATGCCCAATGCTCATCGATGGGTTTGACGTAGTAACCCATAGGCACTGTGGTGGTTGGCACCATGTCGCCGTCTTCCTGGCCCCCGAATGTACTGCGGGTTTGGCTTATGTCGGATTTAGCAAAAAGAGTCGCAGCCCCCACACTGACCTGCTCCCTTTTCAAGCGAGACATGCCCGCCGGATTACCGAAGACCGTGCTCGCATCTTCAGCGGATGAGGAGCGCCCGGCAAACCCGGACCCCATGCCACTGACGCTTTGTTCATTGAGAGCGAAACCGCTTGCAAACACATTTGAAGATGCGAGCACGACAGCGAGGCCAAATGGGCTCTTGAGCATTATTTTTTTCATTGTTTGAACTCTATGGGATCACTGAGATGAAGCAGTAGAAGCAACAGCTCACCATATTTATTCGTGTGACCAATTCAGTCAACGGTCACAATGCGAATAAATGAAATGCCCTTCGACGACTGGAAGAAGGGCAAAATGAAAAGCCGTTTTGGTGATGTGTCGCTTACACAGACATGACGTAAAACCGTTAGCCGAAGGTCAAGGCATGAGGCTACGCAAAATGAGGTTGGAGGTGAGCGTGGGCGCCTCCTCGACATAATCGAGGTTGTACTGCAGGAGTAAAGGATTGACGAAAGGCCGCAAAGCCAGATGTATCGCTTCTACTGTTTCGTCCAGGGGAGTCTTGCGTTCAAATTCGCCGATCTCTCGCCCCTCCCGCACGATTTGCAACACGAAGCGTTTGATCTGTGCGTCATAAGCCTGCGTACTGGGCCAGCTTTCCGACGCCGCAAATGCTGCAATGTCATAGAGTTTTCGGTCGTTAAAGAACAGATTCACGCCTGTGGCGACCACAGTTTTGACCAATCGTCGAAAGCGCTCCGTCGGCGACAGGTCTTCTACATTGATCGCCTGCTCCACAGCCGCGACGATTTCTGCCAGGCAATTTGCGCAGATGGCTTCACCGATCGCCTGCTTGGAATCAAAAAATTTGTAGATGTAGGCCTTGGAAAACCCAATGGCCCTCGCCAGGTCGGAAACCGTGGTTTTGCCGTAGCCGTATTGACTGAAGTGTTCGTTGGCCGCCGCGACAATCTGGTCTCGAATGTCGTGATCGGCTGGGCCACGGGGGCTGGGCGAAGATGAAGATATTGATGGCTGATTCATGAGAACAGCTTACTCATCCTATCGAGGACTGACAACTTGTGACCAAAAAGATATACAGTCACAAAGCAGCAGCTGTGGGCCGAGTGGCGTCCGAGGTACTAAACTGGCAACTCAGCCCTGATCGACATGAGTTCCGTTATACGACAGAGCCTCCCCGCGCCATGAAGAATCTAACGCTACATTACCTAGCGACATTGTGTAGCCTGCGCATAAATGTCCGGGCCACACTGCAACGCAATCCTGTTTGCGCGGATGTTGAGTGGCCTTAACATGTTCGCTCAATTGAAACAGTCATGGCGCACTCAACAGCAGATTACGATCTCCACCTCGCAGCATCCGAGGCTAGACCTCTGATTCCTTCAGACTAAAACCTTTCTGGCATCACACTCTCCACTCCGCAATAAGGCTCAAACCAATTCGGCTAAAGATGCCGGATTGAAGCCCTTCAGATCCGCGTAATCGCCTTTTTCCACTTTGGCGACCCAATCCTTGTCACTCAGCAGAACACGCCCTACTGCGATCAGATCAAACTCTTCGCGCTCCATACGCTCGACGAGCCGATCCAGACTCGCAGGGGTTGATCCCTTGCCGGCGAATGCATGAGTAACATCATTATCCAGCCCGACCGAACCGACGCTAATGGTTGTGGCCCCTGTGACTTTCTTCGCCCAGCCCGCGCAGTTCAGCCCGTTCTCACCATCAATTTCGGGAAACTCAGGGTCCCAGAAGCGTCGCTGCGAGCAATGCAGAACATCAACACCAGCCTCAACCAACGGTAGCAGCCAGTCTTCCATTAATGCTGGGGTCTCGGCGAGGCGCACTCCAAAGTCCTGCTGCTTCCATTGGCTAACGCGCATGATGATAGGGAATTCGGGCCCGACCGCATGACGAACGGCAGACACGATCTCAGCGGCAAAGCGCGAGCGCTCTTTGATCGTCGGTCCGCCGTAACGATCGGTGCGCTGATTGGTGCCGGCCCAGAAGAACTGATCGATCAAATAACCATGAGCCCCATGGATCTCAACGATGTCGAAACCCAGTCGTTTGGCATCCGCTGCTGCCTTGGCAAATGCAGCAACTGTGTCAGCAATATCCTCTTCGCTCATTGCCACACCGCGCGGGTCGTTTGGCGAATCGAGGCCAGATGGGCTTTCAACCAGCGCATCAGGCTCCCAGCCGCTGACGTCACGCACAGCACCGGTGTGCCAGAGTTGCGGCCCCATGCGGCCACCCGCATTGTGAACAGAATCAATCACGTTCTTCCATCCAGCTAGCGCTGCTTCACCGTGGAAAAAAGGGATGCTGGAACCGTTACGTGAAGCGGGACGATCGATGACGGTCCCTTCTGACAGAATCAATCCGACCCGACCCTCAGCCCGCCGCCGGTAGTATGCAGCGCTCCCTTCACCGGGGATGCCCTCCGGCGAAAATTGCCTCGTCATCGGCGACATGACAATCCGGTTTTTCAGTTCAAGCGATCGGATGGAAAAAGGACGAAATAAGATGCTGGTATCAAGGTTTGACATTGGATGGACTCCATTTGCTTTTGGAAGCCATATAAGTATATTTTGTAAACCAGATGTCAATTAGGCACCTAAAGTCGCCTAGGTATACATGAGGAAACTTCGATGCTGGAATTAAAGCCGCAATGTTTTTCGTCGGAGTGCCCAAGCCGGGCGCTGTTCGACCAGATCGCAGATAAGTGGTCAATGATGGTACTGGCAGTGCTGGATGATGGCCCGCACCGCTTTAATGCCATCAAGCGCCGCCTGGAGGGCGTCACTCAGAAGGCACTGACACAGTGCCTGCGACGGCTGGAGCGAAATGGCCTCGTCTCGCGTCAAGTCATTTCGTTCTCGCCTGTGGCAGTCCAGTATGAGATCACCCCACTTGGTCAAACACTGCAGCAGCCATTTCGCGAATTGCATAAATGGACGCTCGACAAATTGCCTGAGGTTGAAGCGGCCCGGTTGAAGTTTGACGAGGCCGCGGAGGTAAGCTGACGGTGTGATTCTTTTTATCGACTCGCCGCTATTGCCATCCTGCAACGCATTGCTTGATAGATTGCTGGCGGTATCCCTAAACCTGCCAACGCCCACATTAAGTGCCTAATTGACTCTAGGTTTATCTGCAACCGTCTGATGAAGTTATTTTCTTCGGCGACCCGGATAGTCTGGCCTGATCCTGATGTTGTATTGAGGCTGATGCCCGCGAAGGCTGCGACACGGTTTCAAGCCAAACCTTTGCACTCCCCGCAACACACAATTGTCATCATTTCATTTGATAGCACCCTAACGAAAGGTGCATGCTAGAGGGCTTGCTCCTGGCTTATATCATTCCGAATGATAGTTACCTTTGCCTCGTTCGATTCGTTTGATACCGCCCCGCCAAGCATTATCCGCCCATCTCAATACATTGGCGGATGCATCCATGGAACAGTCACTCAAACATTTGCGCTTCCCCTTGGCCCTGTTGGCCGTGCTGGTGATGAGCGCTTGCGGCAAGACCCCGGACGCCGCCGCCACCATGCCCGCGGCCAAAGTCAGCGTGGCCAAGGTGCTGGAGCAACCGGTCAACGAGTGGGACGAATTCACCGGGCGCCTTGAAGCGCCGGAAACGGTAGAGATTCGTCCACGGGTTTCCGGCCAGATCGATGACGTGGCCTTCACCGAAGGCGCGCTGGTCAAGAAAGGCGATCTGTTGTTCCAGATCGACCCGCGTCCGTTCCAGGCTGAGGTCCGCCGCCTCGAAGCCCTCGTTGCACAAGCTCGCGCCACCGCCACCCGCAGTGAAAACGAAGCCCAGCGCGGTGAACGCCTGCGTACCAGCAACGCGATTTCCGCCGAGCTCGCCGACTCGCGCACCAGTGCCGCTCAAGAGGCTCGCGCCGCCGTCGGCGCGCTCCAGGCGCAACTGGACCTGGCCAAACTGAACCTGAGCTTCACCCGTGTCACGGCCCCAATCAGCGGTCGTGTCAGCCGTGCGGAAATCACCGCCGGCAACCTGGTGACCGCCGATACCACCGCACTGACCAGCGTAGTGTCCACCGACAAGGTCTACGCCTACTTCGACGCCGACGAGCGTGTATTCCTCAAATACACCCAGCTCGCCCGCCAGGGTCAACGCGGCGCCACTACCCCGGTTTACATGGGACTGTCCAATGAAGACGGCAACCCGCACCAGGGCCAGATGAACTTCGTCGACAACCAGGTCAACCCGAAGACCGGCACCATCCGCGGTCGTGCAGTGTTCGACAATAGCGACGGCACTTACACCCCGGGTCTTTATGCACGCCTGAAACTGGTGGGCAGCGGCACTTACTCCGCGGTGTTGATCAACGACGAAGCGGTCGGTACCGACCTGGGTAAAAAGTTCGTGCTGGTGATGGATGCCGACAACAAAACGGCTTACCGCCCTGTCGAGCTGGGTCCGAAAATCGAAGGTTTGCGCATCGTGCGCAGCGGCCTGAACAAAGACGACACCATCATCGTCAAGGGCTTGCAACGGGTTCGCCCTGGCTCGCCGGTCACCCCTGAAGTGATCCCGATGGCCAGCAAGGAAACCCTCGCGGCACTCGCTCAACAACGACAAGCGCTGGAAGCCAGCAACCTGCCCCAAGTCGCACCTGCCAAGGTCGCGCCGGGTACGGTTGTGAAACTGGCTGCTGCGACTCCACGCGGTTAAGGGACAACTCCGATGAATTTTTCCCAATTCTTCATTTCACGGCCGATCTTTGCAGCGGTGCTGTCGCTGCTGATCCTGATCGCCGGCGCTATCTCGCTGTTCCAGTTGCCGATCAGCGAATACCCGGAAGTGGTGCCACCGACCGTGGTGGTCCGTGCCAACTTCCCCGGTGCCAACCCTAAAGTCATCGGTGAAACCGTGGCCGCTCCGCTGGAGCAAGCCATCACCGGCGTCGAGAACATGCTGTACATGTCCTCGCAATCCACCGCTGACGGCAAGATCACCCTGACCATCACCTTCGCCCTGGGCACCGACCTGGACAACGCGCAGGTGCAGGTGCAGAACCGCGTGACGCGTTCCGAGCCCAAGCTTCCCGAGGAAGTGACGCGCATCGGTATCACCGTCGACAAGGCTTCGCCCGACCTGACCATGGTTGTGCACTTGACCTCGCCGGACAAACGCTACGACATGCTCTATCTGTCCAACTACGCCTTGCTCAACATCAAGGATGAGCTGGCGCGTCTGGGCGGTGTCGGTGATGTGCAGCTGTTCGGCATGGGCGATTACTCGCTGCGGGTGTGGCTCGATCCGAACAAGACCGCTTCGCGCAACCTGACGGCGACCGATGTGGTCACCGCGATTCGTGAACAGAACCGTCAAGTGGCGGCCGGTGCCCTGGGCGCTCCGCCTGCACCGAATGCCACCGCATTCCAGCTGTCGGTCAACACCCAAGGCCGTCTGGTGTCCGAGGAAGAGTTCGAGAACATCATCATTCGCTCTGGCGAAAATGGTGAAATCACTCGCCTCAAAGACATCGCTCGTGTCGAACTCGGCTCTAGCCAATACGCCCTGCGCTCCTTGCTGAACAACCAGCCGGCAGTGGCGATCCCGATCTTCCAGCGCCCTGGCTCCAACGCGATCCAGATCTCCAACGACGTTCGGGCGAAAATGGCCGAGCTGAAGAAGAACTTCCCGGAAGGCATGGACTTCAGCATCGTCTATGACCCGACGATCTTCGTGCGCGGCTCCATCGAGGCGGTGGTTCACACCCTCTTCGAAGCGCTGATCCTGGTTGTGCTGGTGGTAATCCTGTTCCTGCAAACCTGGCGCGCTTCGATCATCCCGTTGGTGGCGGTGCCGGTTTCGCTGATCGGTACGTTTGCCGTGATGCACCTGTTCGGCTTCTCGTTGAACGCCCTGTCGCTGTTCGGCTTGGTATTGGCCATCGGTATCGTGGTCGACGACGCGATCGTGGTGGTGGAGAACGTCGAGCGGAACATCGGGCTCGGACTCACCCCGGTAGAAGCCACCAAGCGTGCGATGCGTGAAGTGACAGGCCCGATCATCGCGACGGCGCTGGTGCTGTGTGCGGTGTTTATCCCGGCCGCGTTCATCTCCGGCTTGACCGGTCAGTTCTACAAACAGTTCGCCCTGACCATCGCGATCTCGACCGTGATCTCGGCCTTCAACTCGCTGACCTTGTCGCCGGCCCTGGCCGCCGTATTGCTCAAAAGTCATGACGCGCCGAAGGACCGTTTCTCCAAGGTTCTGGACAAGATCTTCGGTGGCTGGTTGTTCCGTCCGTTCAACCGCTTCTTCGATCGTGCCAGCCATGGCTATGTCGGCACCGTGGGCCGGGTTATCCGCAGCAGCGGCATCGCCCTGCTGCTGTACGCAGGCTTGATGGTGCTGACCTTCTTCGGTTTCTCCAACACGCCGACCGGTTTCGTACCCGGCCAGGACAAGCAATACCTGGTGGCGTTCGCACAACTGCCGGATGCCGCGAGCCTGGACCGTACCGAAGACGTGATCAAGCGCATGTCCGACCTGGCCCTGAAACAGCCTGGCGTGGAAAGCGCGGTGGCCTTCCCCGGCCTGTCGATCAACGGTTTCACCAACAGCCCTAACGCCGGCATCGTGTTCGTCACCCTGAAACCGTTCGACGAGCGTAAGGATCCGAGCATGTCCGCCGGTGCGATTGCCGGTGCACTGAACGGCCAGTACGCCGGGATTCAGGAAGCCTACATGGCGATCTTCCCGCCGCCACCGGTACAAGGCCTGGGGACCATTGGTGGTTTCCGCCTGCAGATCGAAGACCGGGGCAACCTGGGCTATGACGAGCTGTACAAAGAAACCATGAACATCATCGGCAAAAGCCGCAGCGTGCCGGAACTGGCCGGTCTGTTCACCAGTTACACAGTGAACGTGCCGCAGGTCGATGCCGCTATCGACCGGGAAAAAGCCAAGACTCACGGCGTGGCCGTCAGCGACATCTTCGACACCCTGCAGATTTACCTGGGTTCGCTGTATGCCAACGACTTCAACCGCTTCGGTCGTACCTATCAGGTCAACGTTCAGGCTGAGCAACAGTTCCGCCTCGAATCGGATCAGATCGGTCAGCTGAAAGTACGTAACAACCGTGGTGAGATGATCCCGTTGGCGACCTTCATCAAGGTCAGCGACACCTCAGGGCCAGACCGCGTGATGCACTACAACGGCTTCATCACCGCTGAAATCAACGGTGCGGCAGCTCCAGGCTACAGCTCCGGCCAGGCCGAGAAAGCTATCGAGAAACTGCTCAAGGATGAACTTCCGAACGGCATGACCTACGAGTGGACCGACCTGACCTACCAGCAGATTCTGTCCGGCAACACCGCGCTGTTCGTGTTCCCGCTGTGCGTACTGCTGGCGTTCCTGGTGCTCGCGGCTCAATACGAAAGCTGGAGCCTGCCACTGGCGGTGATCCTGATCGTACCGATGACCCTGCTGTCGGCCATTACCGGGGTGATTGCCTCGGGCGGCGACAACAACATCTTTACCCAGATCGGATTGATCGTACTGGTGGGCCTTGCCTGTAAGAACGCGATTCTGATCGTCGAGTTTGCCAAGGATAAACAGGAAGAAGGTCTCGGCCCGCTGGCAGCGGTACTGGAAGCCTGCCGTCTGCGTCTGCGGCCGATCCTGATGACCTCCTTCGCGTTCATCATGGGTGTTGTGCCACTGGTCTTCTCCAGCGGCGCCGGTGCCGAAATGCGTCATGCCATGGGTGTGGCGGTGTTCTCCGGGATGCTCGGGGTGACCTTCTTCGGTCTGTTGCTGACGCCGGTGTTCTACGTACTGATTCGCAACTTTGTGGAGCGCGGTGAAGCGCGCAAAGCGGCCAAAGCCCTGAAACTGGAGGCGCAACAATGAGCCTGAAAGCCTTCCTGCCGAGCCTTCTGGTACTGGCACTGAGTGCCTGTGCCGTCGGCCCGGACTACAAAACCCCTGCCACCGAGGCGGCCAACATCACGGCCGCCACCGATGGCAGCGCTGGTCAAAAGAACTTTGACCGCGCCCGTTTCGAAGGCATCTGGTGGCAGCAATTCGACGATCCGACCCTCAACCAGTTGGTGAAGCAGTCCTTGCAAGGCAACCGTGATTTGCGCGTGGCCTTCGCCCGCTGGAAAGCGGCCCGAGCGATTCGCGATGACGCCAGCAATGACGCCATGCCGACCATCACCAGCCGCGCTAGCAGCAATCTGGGCAAGGGGCAAATTCCCGGCCAGACCACCAAACGGGTCAACACTGAACGTTATGACCTGGGCCTGGACATGGCCTGGGAACTGGACTTGTTCGGTCGCATCCAGCGCAACCTGGAATCCAGCGACGCCGAACAGCAAGCGGCCGAGGCCGATCTTTACCAACTGCAAGTCACCATGATTGCCGAACTGGTGGACGCCTATGGCCAACTGCGCGGCGCGCAACTGCGGGAAAAGATTGCCCTGGCCAACCTGAACAACCAGCAGGAATCACGCAAGATCACCGAAAGCCTGCGTGATGCCGGTGTCGGCGATCAGCTGGACGTGGTTCGCGCCGATGCGCGCCTGGCGTCTGTCGAAGCCAGCGTGCCGCAACTGCAGGCCGAACAGGTTCGTCAACGCAACCGCATCGCCACACTGCTGGGTGAACGTCCAGACAAACTCACCGTCGACCTGAGTCCAAAAGACTTGCCGGCGATCGCCAAGGCACTGCCGATCGGTGATCCGGGTGAACTGCTGCAACGTCGCCCGGACATCCGCAGCGCTGAACGCAAACTGGCGGCCGCCACCGCCCGCATCGGCGTGGCCAAGGCTGATTTGTTCCCTCGGGTGAGCCTCAGCGGTTTTCTTGGCTGGACTGCCGGACGCGGCTCGCAGATCGGCTCGTCGGCGGCCAATGCCTGGGCACTGGGCCCGAGCATTACCTGGGCGGCGTTCGATCTGGGCAGCGTGCGCGCCCGTTTGCGCGGCGCCGACGCTGAAGCCGAAGGCGCCCTGGCAACCTACGAGCAGAAAGTGCTGTTGGCATTGGAAGAGTCGGAAAACGCGTTCAGCGATTACGGCAAACGCCAGCAGCGCCTGATTTCGCTGATTCGTCAAAGCGAATCAAGCCGCGCCGCGGCGGACCTCGCCGACATTCGCTACCGCGAAGGCACCGTGGACTTCCTGGTCCTGCTCGATGCTCAGCGTGAGCGTCTGGCAGCCGAAGACACCCAGGCCCAGGCCGAAGTCGATTTGTATCGTGGCATCGTCGCGATCTACAAAGCCCTCGGCGGCGGCTGGCAGCCAGAGACGGTCGCCAGCAAGTAATGCTTTAACGTGCCCCTTTGGTTGGCCGCAATCCAACCAAATTCTTTGCCCCGCGCCTCATTCGGTCGCGGGGCTTTTTTTTGTCGGTCTGTAATTCAACGCATATCCCACAAGGGGCTAATGGGTTGCCTCGGAATCCCGGTTTTCCATGACAGTGACGGTGGCCGTGGTCCCGGCGCGCAGGCGGTTTTTGGCGATATAGTCGGCATCGATCTGAATCCGCACCGGCACCCGTTGCGCCAGTTTGACCCAGGTGTAACTCGGGTTGATGTTGGCCAGCAGGCGACTGCCGGGGGAGTTTTCACGGTCGGCGATAGCAAAGGCAATGCTTTGCACGGTGCCACCAAAGGTCTCGCCGCTCATCAACTCGATCCTGACTCGATCGCCCTCCTTGATTCGCGGCAGCTTTGTTTCTTCAAAGTAGCCGCTGATATAAAACGAGTCGCTGTCCACCAGTGCCAACAATGCGCCCCCGGCAGTGGCGTAATCACCCTGACGCGTCAGCAGGTTGGTCACGTAACCGCTGACAGGCGCTGCAACCCGCGTTCGCTGCAAGTCCAGTTCGGCCTGGGTCAAAGCGGCGATCGCCAGTTGCACGTTGGCATGCGCCAGGCCCAGATTGGCCTGATTGCGCAACAGCTCCGCCTGCGCCACAGCCACTTCGGTACTGGATTTTTCCCATTCTTCGCCAGAGATCGCGAAACGCTGTTTGAGGGTTCGACGGCGACGCTCTTCACTTTGACGCTGCCTGAGCAGCGCTTCACTGGAAACAATCGTCGCTTCGGACTGGCCAAGCGTGGCTTTGGCGACTTCCACCGCACGCTTGGCATGCTCCACCGCCAGCGTATAACGAGCCGGGTCGATCTCCAGCAGCAACTGGCCTTTCTCGACACGCTGGTTGTCTTGCACGCTCAGGCTAACGATGCGCCCCGAGACATCAGCGGACAACGTCACCACATCGGCGCGAACCCGTGCATCGCGAGTCCAGGGGGCGCGGGTGTAATGCTCCCAGGCGAACCAGCCGAGGATGACGGCCAGCACCACCACCGCCAGGGTCGCGAGTCGGGCAAGAATCGTCTTCAAGGCATCAGGCTCCCATCACCAGGATCAACGTTGCGCATACGCAGGCATACAACGCGCCTTCGAACAGCGCCTCATGCCAGACAAAACGCAGTACCCCGAAGCGGCGCAAGATCCAGTCCAACAGCAGAAAAATCGGCAAGGCCAACAACAAGGCCTGGGCGATTGGCGGCAGATAGACACCGCCCACTTCCAGATCAATGGGCAAGGACCGGCACTCCTTCCACGTTTGTGGGTTGAAAGTATTTGCGATGTCGCTGCACAAACGACACCACGATCAACAACGCCACGCGCATTCTGAACACCGACCACAGGTGTTCATGAACGTCCAAATGCAAGTCGTCCATTTCATCGCCCAACACACGCAAGTTTCCGAGCAACTGCTCAAGGTCAATCCCGGGCCGCCCCGCGATCAATTGTCCTGTCTCACGGACAGCAACCAGCAAACGGTTCCGTTGTTCCGGACTCAACAACGTGTTGCTTTGCCCCTGTTGCCTGAGTTGGTTCAAAGCCACTCCCAGTGCCATGCACCCGAGGCTGACTTCGAACAGCTCGCGCGAATGCTTGTCGCTGGCCGCCGGCAATAGTCCCAACATCATGGTCAGGCGATCGACCATACGGCTTTCAAACGCAAATTGCTGCTCATCGGTGGCCGGCGTCTTCAACAAAGCGTAGACCTGCTCACAGCTTTCATTGAACAGCCGGCGTATCCGTAAATCGGGCCTGAACGGGAAGATCAAGGCGTAAACACTGAGCGCCAGCGCGGCGGCGCTGATATACGCGCCGGCAAATTCAAACCACTGAATGGCATTGTTTTGGCCGATTCCTGCGTTTTGCGGCCCCAGCAACAGCATGGTCGTCAGTCCAAGACCGATGCCTGTGCCAGTGGTTGGCGGACTGGCCAGCCCCACCGCGACGGCGTACAGCAATGGCGCAAACAACAAGGCGAGTAACTCGAAGTCACTGATCATCGGCATCAGCATGAACAGATAGAACGCCGACACCACCAAGGCCAGACCTAACCCCCTGGCAAAGCTTTGGCTGGCGAGCAACGGCCGGGGAAAAGTTGCCATCAGCGAACAGAGAATCCCCACCACAATCATCCCGCCACGGGCCCCATCCCAAGCAGTCTCGATCCAGATCAGACCGGCCACCAGCAACGCGGTAAATGCCCGGATTGCGTTCATTGCCGCTAACGTGAAATCCAGATGCAACGGATTGTCCTGGCCGCGGAACACACAGCTGGCTTCACGTCCTTCCTGAATCGCGTCACTCAGTTCCAGAATCTGCCCCAGTTGCTCCAACATCCGTGCCTGCTCCCAGCGCAGCGCCCAGGCCAATGAACGCAGCGTGGCAGGCATCGTCTCGGTGAGTTGTTCGGCCTTGTAGGCCTGGTCATCGAAACGCTGTTGCAGCGCCGAGAAATGATGCCGCGCTTCGGTCGACAATGAGCGCCCTTGCACGGCCAGGTCATCGAGAAACGCCAGTTCTTCGCTGCGCAACCGCTGTATCTCTTCCGGCAGTGCGCCCTCCCAACGTTCGGTGAGCAATTGCCGCTGGTGACGCAAAGCCGTCAACCGCGAAGTCAGCAGCACCAGTTGATTGCCGAGCAACTGCACCAGACTATTGGCACTGCGCAACCGTGGCGCATCGAAATACAAATGTCGACGCAGCCCTTCAAGGGCACTGATCTCGCCCAGCAGTTGCATTTGCCGCTTGTGGAAATCGGCCTCGCTTTCCTCGGTTCGAATCACCGCTGCCGCGTGAGTCGCGAGCAGTTTGATCACTTGATCGATCTTGGCGAAGTAACCCTTGGCCACCGCCTCCGGACGCGCCGTCAGAAGGCTGACAACGCACACGCAGGCCACCGCCAACAATGTTTCTGTCACGCGAGTGACCGCCAATAGGAACGTGCCCTCCTGATCGGGTTGCGCCAGCAGTGCCACCACCACCGCCGTGTAACCGCTCAGAACAAACGCCTGGGAACTGGTGTAGCGCAACAAGGTGCCGCCGGCGGTACACAGCGCCAGCCATAAGGCCAGGGTGATGATGAAGGGCAGCGGCGCCTGGGGAAAAATGGCCATGATCAACACCGCGACTGCCGCGCCCAACGTGGTGCCGATGATTTGGCCGAAACTTCGGGCCAGAGCCATACCGCCCAATGGCTGGCTGACAATGATCACCGCCATGATCGACCATTTGGGCTGGTCGAGGTCGAACACAAAGGCCAGGTACAGCGTCAGTAGCCCGGCCACGATGGTTCTCAGGGCAAACAGCAGCACCTCGCGTCCGGGGTTGAGAATCGCCTTGAAGTATTGCAGCAGCGGTTGCATGGGAGCGCTCATCGAGTCATCTCCTGCAAGCGTAGTCATCACGACGAATTTCTGTGTCGACAAAACCTGTAGGACATTTCGCTGATGGTTACGCCCACCTTGATAGAGCCTGTCGATCACTTCGTCAGCCAAAGCGATTGGACAGGATCACCCCATGCCCCTAGGCTGAAATCGCTGCGAAAGCATCACTCTCTCTATAAAGCCCCTGCCCATGATTGTGCGTCCCAAGCCGAATCTGCTCGGCATGCTGTTTTCCCTTAAAGGCTCGATTGCCAAGCGCATTGCCTTGCGCAGTCTGTTGGTGACCCTGCTGGCGTCGGTGATCGTGCTGGTGGAGATCTGGCATCCGGCGTATTTCTCCAAGGTCAACGCCACGCCGTTCACCCTGCTGGGTCTTTCGTTGTCGATCTTCATGAGCTTTCGTAACAACGCCTGCTACGACCGCTGGTGGGAGGGCCGCAAGCATCTGGGGCAGTTGATCATCGAAGTGCGCTCGTTGATTCGCCAGACCCAGGGGCTGATGGCGGCGGCCGAACGTGAACTTATGCTGCGTGAACTCTGCGGGTTCGCCCATGGCCTGATCGCCCGTCTGCGCCTTGAGAGCGAGATCAGCGCCATCAAACCGTGGACGCAGGATGCCGTCGACGCGGGGCACCCGAATATCACTGACGCGCTCTTGCAGCGGATCGGCGCCCGGTGCTCGGCCCTCGCCGAGCGCGGCCAGATCAGCGAATGGCGTTATACCCAACTGGAAACGCGACTGGTCAGCCTCAGTCAGGTCCAGGCCAGTTGCGAACGCATCAAAAGCACGCCACTGCCCTTCCCTTACACCCTGCTGCTGCACCGCACCATCTACCTGTTCTGCATCCTGTTGCCGTTCGCCATGGCAGAATCTCTTGGCTGGCTGACGCCGGTGATTACCGCCATCGTCAGCTACACCTTTTTCGGCCTCGACGAAATCGGCGACGATCTGGAGGACCCGTTCGTTTTCGATGAGAACGATCTGCCGTGCAATGCGATTTTGCGCACACTGGAGCGCGAAGTGCTGGCAGCGCTGGGGCAAACCGACTTGCCACCGGCCCTTGAGCCCGATGACTACGTGCTGAACTGAGCCAGGGTTTGACTCACAGCCCGGCCTGACCGAAGCTGGTGACTTTGCAAAAGCCCGTCAGCTCCCGGATTCCTGCATGCCTCAGTCCCGCCGCTATCTGCTCATCAGCCTCTGCGCACTGTTTGCCCTCGCCCTCGCCTGGTTTTTTTTGCGCAGCACGACGCCTGTGGTGCCGGAGGCAATTCGACGCGGCTACAGTGAAGCGCTGACCCAGGCACGCACGGGTCAACCGGGGGCGGCGCGGGTTCTTTACCAGCAATTGGGCCGCCCTGATCTGTCTGACAAGCGCCGCGTCTGGCTGCATGCCGAACTGCCCAACTACCCCAGCCCGCAAGCCTTGAAACTGGCGGATGCAGACCTGCAACATCCATCGGCGGATGTGCGCATCGCGGCGATCAAAAGCGTCAGCGGTTTAGTGCCCAATGGACAGCGAAGTCTGTTGCTCGGGCCCTTGCTCGATGACAGCGACCAAAGTGTCCGGTTTGTCGCAGTCAACGCCTTGTTAGGGCTGTCCCCGGATGAGCTGGGGTTGTATTTCGGCCCCTTGGAGCAAGCCATCGATGCCTGGGAACAGGTCCTCAAGCACCAGCCGGAAAGCGCCGACACCCAGTACCAACTGGCGCGCCTGCACTTGCACAATGCCGAACTGAAGGACGCGCAGCAGGCATTGGAGCGCACGTTGCAACTGGCGCCCGGCAACCTGCCGGCACTGGTGATGCAGATTGACGTGCTGGACCGACAGGGCCAAAGCGATGCCGCCCAGCAATTGTTGGCGAAGCAGTTAAAGGCCCAGCCCGATTCGGCCTATCTGCAACATGCGTTGGGGCTCTGGTTGCTGCATCACGGGCAAAGTGAGTTCGCATTGCTCGGGCTGTCCAAAGCCGTGGAGCTTGAGCCCGACAACAAGGATTACCGCTACGACCTGGCCACCACGCTGCATGGCGAGCAAGAGCTGGAAGCAGCGCAGAAACAGCTGCAGGAAATCGTCCAGCGCCACCCTGCCGATCGCAAGGCGCGCGTGCTGTTGATCAACTATTGGAAGGAAAGCGGACAGTTGCAGAACGTGCAGATCCTGCTGGCGCAGCTCGAGCAGCTCAATCCGGATGATCCGGCGTTGCAGCAAGGGCTTTAATCAAGATCAAAAGATCAAGATCGCAGCCTTCGGCAGCTCCTGAAGGGGGCCGTACGACACAACCGTCGACGCCGCTTCAGGAGAGCATGTCCTGCATGATCTGTTGCAACACATCCAGATCGAATGGCTTGGCCAGGATCGGTGCCTTGCGGGTGATCGGGCTGTCGGTCTCGCGGATTTCCTGCGGGTAACCGCTGATGAAGATCACCTTGAGTTCCGGTCGCAGCTTCACGGCCGGTTCGGCGATCTGCACGCCGGAAATCCCGCCAGGCAGGCGGAAGTCGGTGATCATCATGTCCAGGTTCGGTTTGCTCGCCAGAATCTCAAAGGCCTGCTCACCGTTTTCGGCTTGCAGCACCCGGTAACCTTCACCCGATAAATAAGCGGACAACACCATCAAAATCGAAGGATCATCCTCGACGATCAGTACCACGTCTTGTGCATCTTCACTCATGGAAAACCTTTGCTCGGTCAATAGCTGCTGATACGACCATGTGGTCACTCAGAGGTTGCGTTCATCGGGCTGTTTTCCTGCAGCGGCAGACAAACGCGAAACAAGGCGCCTTCGCCAATCCGGCTCTCGACGGTGATGGAGCCACCATGGGCGGCGACAATCTGCTGCGAAATAAACAAACCCAGGCCCAATCCCGCCACCACGGCCCTGGTGGAAACCCGCTCGAACTGCTGAAAAATGCGCTGCTGATTCTCTTCACCGATCCCGATACCGCGATCCTGAACCTCAACCCGCGCTTGCCCGTGGTGATTGTACACTCGTATGTCGATTGCGCTCTTGGCACCATAGCGCAAGGCATTGGTCAGCAGATTGGAAATCACTTGTTCAATACGAAACTCGTCCCAGTCGCCCATCACGGGTTGGTCGGCGATCAAGCTGACTGACGCCTGCGCGGCCTCAACCTGCGGTGCGAAGTTTTGCAAAAGATTGTGCACCAGTTGCACCAGGTCAAACCGACTGGGGCGGATCGATAGCTTGCCGGTGCGGATCCGCGACACATCGAGCATGTCTTCGATCAGGCGGATCAGGCTTTTGATCTGCCGCTCGTCGCGCTCGACCATGGCGTGCATTTTGTCCAGGGTGAACGCCGCGGCGTTATCCCGGGCCAGGTGCATTTTGCGCAACTGGGTTTCGAGGATCAGGCCATTGAGCGGCGTACGGACTTCGTGCGCGACGATGGACATGAAGTCATCGCGCATGCGCACCGCTTGCTCCAGTTCATTCTGGGTGTTCTGCAACTGTTCAAGCAGCGCCTCCTGTTCGCGGCGACTTTGCTCCAGGGCTTCAACCTGCTGTTGCATCGCCTTGCTCTGGCGATACAGATCGACGAAGACATTGACCTTGCTCTTGACCGCGTGAACATCCAGTGGCTTGTGCAGAAAGTCCACCGCTCCGCTTTCGTAGCCCTTGAACGCGTAGTTGAGATCACGGCCAGCGGCACTGACAAACACAATCGGGATGTTTTTGGTTTTTTCCGTGCCGCGCATCAACTCGGCCAACTCGAAGCCGTTCATGCCGGGCATCTGCACATCGAGAATGGCCAGCGCGAATTCGTGCTGCAACAACAGCGACAAGGCTTCATCGGCGGACAAGGCCTGGTAGACGATGAGGTCCTCACGCTTGATCAAGGCCTCGAGCGCCAGCAGGTTCCCCGGCAGGTCGTCGACGATCAGCAATTTGGCCAGGATATTACTGAGAGGAATACCTGCACTGTTCATGATTTGCGGTAGATCCTTTCTTGTTTGACCAACGGCTCGAACTGATTGCCATAGGCCGAAAAATCCAGGGTTTCCTTACTGCCCAGCGCCAGAAAACCCCGGTGACACAAAGATTCGTGAAACAAGCCGAACGTTCGATCCTGAAGTTTTTTGTTGAAATAAATCAGCACATTACGACACGAAATTAATTGAGTTTCGGAAAATACGCTATCGGTGGCCAGGCTGTGATCGGCGAAGGTCACGTTGTCGCACAGGCTCTTGTCGAAAATCGCGTAGTCATAAGCCGCCGTGTAGTAATCGGCGAACGAACGCTGACCACCGGCCTGCTGATAGTTGTGAGTGTAGGCGCGGACATTCTGCAGGGAGAAAATCCCCTGCCTGGCTTTATCCAGCGAGCGCGGGTTGATGTCAGTGGCATAGATGATGGTGCGCTCCAGCAAGCCTTCTTCGCGCAGCAGGATCGCCATCGAATAGACCTCTTCGCCGGTGCTGCAACCGGCAATCCAGACCTTGATCGACGGCCAGGTCTTGAGCAGCGGCACCACTTCCTGACGCAGCGCCAGGAAGTGCGAAGGGTCGCGAAACATTTCGCTGACCGGAATCGTCAGCAATTGCAGCAGCTGCATGAACGCGGTTGGGTCGTGCAGGACCTTCTCTTGCAGTGCCGAGATGGTATTGCACTCGAATTGGCTCAATGCATGGTTGACCCGACGCTTGATCGACGCGCCAGAGTAATCGCGAAAATCGTAGCTGTATTTGAGGTAGATCGCTTCGATCAACAACCTCAGTTCGATTTCGCTGCGCTCCATTAGAGGCGTTCCATCTTCGGTAACCACACACGAATCAGCGAGAACAGGCGATCCAGGTCGATGGGCTTGGCCAGGTAGTCATTGGAGCCGGCCTGCAAGCAGCGCTCCTGATCGTCCTTCATCGCCTTGGCCGTCACCGCAATGATCGGCAGCTTGCGCCAGCGTGGGTCTTTGCGGATTTCGAGGGTGGCTTCGAAACCATCCATTTCCGGCATCATCACGTCCATCAGCACCAGGTCGATGTCCTCGACGTCATTCAATCGCTCAATTGCTTCACGACCGTTACGGCCAATCACCACGACCGCACCCTTTTGCTCCAACGCACTGGTCAGGGCAAAGATGTTACGAATATCGTCGTCCACCAGCAGCACCTTGCGCCCCTCGAACACCTTGTCGCGGCTGCGGGCGGTCTTGAGCATGGTCTGGCGTTCATGGGACAACCGGGATTCGACCTTGTGCAGAAAGAGTGTCACTTCATCCAGCAACCGTTCGGGCGAGCGCGCGCCCTTGATGATGATCGAGCGCGAATACTTGCGCAGCTCGGCCTCTTCGTCCCGGGTCAGGTTGCGCCCGGTATAGACGATCACCGGCGGAAACGAGCAGATATCCTCGCAGGACATACGCTTGAGCAAGTCGTTGCCGAGCATGTCCGGCAGTTTCAGGTCGATGATCATGCAGTCGAAAATCGTGGTGCGCAGTAAATCGAGTGCATCCTGCGCCAGGCCGACGGCAGTGATTTCGATGTCCTCGTCGCCGATCAATCGGGCAATACCGTCGCGCTGCACATCGTCGTCTTCGACCAGCAATATGCGTTTGACCTTCTGGGTCAGTTTGGCTTCAAGACGGGCAAACACCTCCTTGAGCTCCTCGCGCGTGGTCGGTTTGACCGCGTAACCGATGGCGCCCATGTGCATGGCGGCCTCGACACGGTCTTCGACAGAGATCACATGCACGGGAATGTGCCGGGTTTCGGCGTGCTCTTTCAGGCGCTGCAATACCGTCAGCCCGGAATGATCCGGCAGGCGCATGTCCAGCAGGATCGCATCGGGGATGAATTGCCTGGCCAGGTCGTATCCTTCATCGGCGCCGTGGGCCACCAGGCACTGATAACCCAGTTCATGGGCAAGATCGTAGAGGATGTGCGCAAAGTCGGGCTCATCTTCCACCACCAGGATGCAACGACTGGCGAACGGCGCCTTGTGGCGATCATCGTCGAAACACGCAATGTCGACGTCGGCAATCAGCGGCACAGGCGCGGCAATTACAGCGTTTTTCGATATGAAAGCCGGCATGGCCACCGGCGTGGCTTTCATCGTTTCGACGGGCGTATCGCCCGGTTCGACGTAGTGCTGCGGCAAGACCAGGGTGAACACACTGCCCTGCCCCGGCGTGCTGGTCAGGCTGATGGAGCCGCCCAACAACGTGGCCAGATCACGAGAGATCGACAGGCCCAGGCCGGTACCGCCGTAACGACGGTTAGTGGTGCCGTCGGCCTGACGGAAGGCTTCGAAAATGCTTTCCTGATGATCCGGTGCAATGCCGATCCCGGAGTCGCGAACGATAAAGGCAATGCCATGGCCCGGCTGAGCAGCCACGATCAGGCTGACGGTGCCCTTTTCGGTGAACTTCACCGCGTTGGACAACAGGTTCTTGATCACTTGCTCCAGGCGCTGGCGGTCGGTGAACAGCATCAGCGGCGCGTCGGCCTGCAATTCGACGTCAAAATCCAGTTTCTTGTCCGCAGCCAACGGCTCGAACATTCCCCGCAGGCCTTCCACCAGGCGCGCAACGCTGGTGTTCTCCGGACGCACCTCAAGTTTGCCGGCTTCAACCTTGGAAATGTCGAGAATGTCGTTGATCAGGTTGAGCAAGTCGTTGCCGGCGGAATAGATCGACTCGGCGAACTTGATCTGCTCGGCGCTGAGGTTTTCCTGCGGGTTTTCCGCCAGCAATTTCGCCAGAATCAACGAACTGTTCAGCGGCGTGCGCAGCTCGTGGGACATGTTGGCCAGGAATTCGGACTTGTACTTGCTGGCACGCTGCAATTCTTCGGCGCGGGCCTCAAGCTCAAGCTGGGCCTGATTCAGCTGGCTGTTCTTCAGGTCCATGGCGTCGCGTTGCTCGGCCAGGATCTGCGCCTGTTCGGCGAGTTGTTCGTTGGTTTGCTCCAGCTCGACCTGCTGGGTTTCCAGGTGAGCCTGGGACTCCTTGAGAACCCGCGACTGCTCTTCCAGCTCTTCGTTGGCGCTCTTGAGTTCTTCTTGCTGAACCTGCAGCTCCTCGTTGAGTTGCTGGGTTTCGGCCAGCACTTCCTGCAAGCGCTGGCGATAACGAGCGGCCTCGATCGAGGTGCCGATATTGCCGGCGATCAGTTCGAGCAACTCGATGTCACGATCGGTCAGCGGCCGCAGGAAACCCAGCTCGATCACCCCGTTGACCCGATCGTCATCGCTGGTCGGTACCACCAGTACACTGTGTGGTAAACCTTCGCCCAGGCCGGAGCTGACTTTGAAGTAGTCGCCTGGCACGTCATCAAGACGAATCAGGCGCGCCTGTTGCGCCACCTGGCCGACAATCCCTTCGCCATTGTAAATCTGCTGCTCAAGCGCTTCCTGTTCCCGGGAGAAACCGTAAGACGCGATGCGCTTCAGGCCGCCATGCTCCTCACGCACATAAATTGCCGCGACGGCGCTGCCCAGGTATTGCGCGCAGAACTGCAGGATGTTGCGCCCCAACAGATTGAGCGATAACTGCCCCAGGACTTGTTCGGCCAGTTCGGTCTGGCCGTTGCGCAACCAGGCCTGCTGCTCCAGCCGCCGGGCGCTGGCCTGTTGTGTGGCGAGGTTGACGCTGTAGCTGCGGGACAGGTTGAGCAGATCCCGACGACCAATATAGGCCAGCAATCCGCTGATACCGGCCACGAACAGTAGATAAAGAGCGATGCTCCAGATTGTGGTGCGCCGCACTTCTTCGTTGCGCGTGGCACGCAACTGCTGCTCCATGTCGATCAGGTCTTCGAATTGCTTGCGGATCTCATCGGTCAACCGTTTGCCGCGCCCGACCTTGACGACGCTGCGGTAATCACCGCCTGCATGCTGCAAATCGATCAACGATTGCGCGAAATTGGCCCACTCCGTCTGCAAGGCCTGGAGCCGGTGCAGACGGTCGGTCTGCACCGGATTGTCCGCGGTCAGTTCGAGCAAGGTATTGAGGGCGACCGCTATTCTTGGCTTTGCCGTCTCATAGGGCTCGAGAAAATGCTCGTCGCCACTGAGCAGGAAACCGCGCATGCCGGTTTCCAGATCGACGGTCAGTTTTACCGCTTCATTGACATTATTGATCACCCGGTCCGAGTGCTGGACCCACTGGATCACCGACAGCAGATAGGTAATCAGCAAGACAAAGAACACCGCGCTGATGACACCGACACCCAACGGCAGGCTGACGTTGCGGCTCAGGAGTTTACGGAATCGTTGCTCATCAACCGCAGGCGCAGAGGTCATGGGAAGCCTTGTCGAACTGTTGAAGCCATCGAGTCTGCCCCAAATCGGCCGAGGGGATCCATTTTTCTGACACGTTTTTCGGCAAAATCCTGCATTTCACTGCCCCAGCGCAAAGGAGCGGTTACTCTGTGCGGTTCTTGTGCGGCTATTGTTTTTGTAACGTCTCGGGAACTTGTCGTGATCCGTCACTTACTCATGCAAGAGCCCGGCGATTTTGATCGACGCTGTCGCAAATCCGACCTTTGAGAGCCCCACTATGTCCACCAATGCATCCACCATCCTGGTCGTCGAAGACGATGCCATCGTGCGCACGCTGATCGTCGATGTGCTGGAGGAACTGGAATACCGGGTACTTGAGGCCGACGGCTGTGAAGAGGCGCTGGATTTCATCAACGATGAGGACCAGCACATCGACTTACTGATGACCGATGTGGGGTTGCCGATCATGGACGGACGTGAACTGGCGAAACAGGCACGCATGCTGCGCCCCAAGCTGCCGATTCTGTTCGCCAGCGGCTATGCCGAAAGTATTGAAGTGCCTGATGGCATGCATGTGATCGGCAAGCCGTTTTCCATTGATCAGTTGCGGGACAAGGTAAAACACATTCTTCGTCATTAATTAACTCCAGAATGCCGGGGCAACTTGAAGAATCACTCCGGCACCTGACGCATTGCAGCTCATCACCCAACCGTTGCTCGTGGGACTCTCGAGCCCGAATCGCCCCTGAAACAAGGGACTCCCCCCGGACGAACACGGAAAAAAATGCGGCGAGCTATGGTTTAATGCCGCCCCCTATATTCCCCGGCCGCATGCCTGCATCAAGGACTTCCATTTCATGAGTCAACCTCGCCCAACCAAAGTCCTGGTCATTGGTTACGTCTGGCCCGAGCCCCGGTCTTCGGCGGCCAGCGGGCATGTGATGCAAATCCTCGACACGTTCTTGCAGCAAGGCTGGGACATTACTTTCAGCAGTCCGGCAGGCACCGGTGAGCATCGTGCGGACCTGACCGCACTGGGTATCCGCGAAGTGCCGATCGAGTTGAATAACAGCAGCTTCGATGCGTTTATCAGTGAACTCGCACCGGATATTGTCCTGTTCGACCAGTTCATGATGGAAGAACAGTTCGGTTGGCGAGTCGAAAAGCACTGCCCGGACGCCTTGCGCGTACTTGAGACCTCTGACCTGCAAAGCCTTCGTCATGCACGGCATCAGCGGCTCAAGGAACGCTTGAAGGCCAGTGACGACGCCAACGATTTCAGCGAGCTATTCGCGCCAGCCTTGCGTGAAGAGTTCCAGCTCATGGCCGATACCGATCTCGCCAAACGGGAGATTGCTGCGCTGTACCGTTGCGACCTGAACCTGATGATCTCTGAAGTGGAGATCGAATTGCTGGTCGAGCAGTTCAAGCTGCCGCGCAACTTGCTGCACTGGTGTCCGCTGATGGTCGAACCTGAGTGCGTGCCGCCGACAGCCTTTGAAGATCGGGCGCACTTTCTCAGCATCGGCAATTTTCGACATGCGCCGAACTGGGATGCGGTGCTCTGGATGAAAACAGCCATATGGCCGTTGATCCGCGAGCAACTGCCCGCGGCTCAATTGCATATCTATGGTGCTTACACGCCACCCAAGGCTACCGCGCTGCACAACCCGGCCCAGGGTTTTCATGTCATGAACTGGGCAGAAGATGCTTTGCAAGTGATGTCGGCGGCACGCATTTGTCTGGCGCCTCTACGCTTCGGTGCCGGTATCAAAGGCAAGATTGTCGACGCCATGTTGTGCGGCACGCCTACGGTGACAACCCCCATTGGTGCCGAAGCGATGCACGGCAATCATCCCTGGCCTGGTGCCATGGCCCGGACGGCACGGGAAGTGGCTGACTGTGCCGTGCGGCTGTACAAGGATGAAGCGCTTTGGACGCAGGCCCAACTCCACGGGCAGAGGTTGCTGGCTGAACGTTATCGACGGTCGGAACATGGCCCGGCACTGATCGAGAAGTTGTTATATTGCCAACAGCACCTCGCACAACTTCGAAGTGATAACTTCATGGGCGGCATGTTGCGTCATCACCACCATAAAAGTACGCAATACATGGCGCAATGGATTGAGGCGAAAAACCGAAACCCCGCTTAATTAACGTACAACTAAATATACACATCCTGCATTATCACGACGATTGATCGCCCCTCTCTTTCCCTTTATAAATTATTGACCGAAGTGGGTAACAGTTACTCACTTCGGCCAGCCAATAACACCTATAAAACCATGCAAGGAAGCATTAAATGGACAACATTGTTCAAAACAACTATGCACTTAGAAACTGGATGGGCGCCACGCCGGCGATTGATACTTTGTCGCTCGCCGAATTGACACTACCAGGCACCCATAACGCCGGCAGCGACTGGAAGGCGTCCTGGCCGCTGATTCCGGGCGCCCATTGGCTGGCCTGTCAGCACGAATCGTTTTACTCGCAACTGCACCACGGTTCCCGAGTGCTTGACATCCGTTTGACGTATGACGCTAGTGCGCCGGGGCTTGGCAAGTTCTGTATTCATCACAACGGCTACCGTAACGGCCGTACGTTTGGACACCTTGTCAGAGACGTAGAAGCATTTCTGCAAGAAAATCCCAATGAATTCATCATCCTGGACTTTCATGAATTGAGTGGGGATGACTTTGATTACGCTTACTTCAATAAGATGATGGCCCACTTCCTTGGTCGCCGCTTGATTCCCAACCAAAATCGCTCGTTGGGCCTCGGCCAACTCAAACGCCTCAGCGACAGCCAACGCGTTGTGGTTGCTGCGCCTTGGCACTGGGCAATTGACAAGAACGTATTCATCCAGCAAATCGAGCACAAATGGTCTGGCAGCGGCATCACCAGTGCCGCTGAGTTGGAACAGCACATTATAAAAGTGCTGAAGTACCCGCCAGGCACATGGGCACCATGGTCCCTGTCCGCGACCAGTTATAGCGCTCTCGGTGGTCCGGTAGATATTCATGATGAGCTTAATTCGTGGTTTGATCCGAATAAAAGCGACTGGGCAACACGGTGCAACATTATCAACGTCGACTTCATTGAAGAAAGCAACATTGTTTCATATTGCCTGACCGCGAACCTGAATAAAGCCGCCAAGCGAACCCGCTAGCTATTTCTTGTGCAAGTATTTCCGTGACTGGCAATGCTGTCGTGCACTTCTATGCTGGGTCATGAAAGCCTTTCTACGCAGGCGAGTAATAGGGGTATGGCACGCAGCCACATCCGACACATGAATTTCGTCGCCGCCATGGAGGAGACGATTCAATGACAAGGAACTGTCATGACCCATAACACAGCCATCACGCTGGATAAACAAACGTGGATGAGCACTGTCCTCGACATCAATCGTATAAAACTGACTGATGTTATCTGGCCCGGCGCCCATAACGCCGGCATGGATAAACAGGCGCCTAATTATGAAGTGGTCGTCGGCAACTGGACGACGTGTCAAAACGGTTCATTTGCATGGCAACTGTCCAATGGCGCGCGGGTATTCGATATCCGCTTGGGCTACACCGAGGGTGCTGATCAGTCGATCTTCTATTTCCATCACAATGGCTACCAATCCCATCGAGTCCTCGATGAGCTGATCAGTGCAATATTATCTTTCCTGGATCGCAACCCGGACGAATTTGTGGTTTTCGACTTTCATGAACTAGGGGACGGCAACAAGCCCTTCGACTATCAGAAACTCAATGCTCTTCTGGTGAGTCAACTCGGACAGCGGGCCATACCGCCCGGTGACGCCACAAAAACGATCGGCGAACTAAAGCGTATCAGTGCTCGTCGCAGGGTGGTGTTGGCGGCGCCTGCACGGCGGGAGCTCGATGAGGACTACTTCTGGCCGCGCATCACACACAAGTGGGCCGGCAAGCGCTTCACCGATACCGATGATCTGAAAACCCATATTTCCCACACACTCGATGACGCGCCTTACGAATCGTTCCTATGGTCGTTATCGGCCACCAGTTACGCGCTTCTGGGAGGTCCTCAAAACATCAAGAACCAGATCAATGAGTGGTTCAATCCGACCCGGGACTGGGTCACGCGTTGCAGCATTATCAATACCGACTTTTTCGACGAATCCGAAATCGTTCGTTACTGCTGGAGTGCCACCAGCATGAAAGCGGTATACGGTGATGCCTTGCATGCCCCCGCCTGAGCACAGTTGCGTTGCAAGCTGGCCTTAGGCGTCCCGAAAGAGGCATGATCAAGGGGCGATAACAATAAAAGTGTCCTGACATGAGCCGACCAGCCAGAGTTACCGATCCCTCCTACGAATTGATGGACGACCACAACGGGTTGTCCATCATCTATCGCCAGCACGGATTCCCCTGCCCCCTGGTGCGCTGGCATTTCCACAAGGAATACGAACTGCACCTGATTGTCGCCAGCTCCGGCAAGGTGTTCATCGGTGACTACATCGGCAACTTTTACCCGGAAACACTGTTCCTGACCGGCCCCAACCTGCCCCACAACTGGATCAGCCAGGTGGCCGAAGACGAAGTGGTGCCCGAGCGCGACATGCTGGTCAACTTCACTGACGAGCTGTTCGAAAGCGGCCATCAGGTGTTCGCCGAACTCAAGACAATTGCGCCCTTGCTGGAGCGCGCGCAGTACGGCATCGAGTTTCGCTGCAAGCGCACCATCCGCCAGGCCATGACCTTGATGCAGCGCATCGCCGACACCCAGGGCATGACCCGGCTCGGGCACTTTTTCATTCTGCTGGAGTTGCTGGCGGCGTCCGATGACTACCAGTTGCTTTCCGGTGCCACGACGCCGCAATTGGCCGATGAACACAATATCGACCGTACCAACCGGGCGGTGGATTACATCTTTGCCCATTACGCCCGGGATTTGACGCTGGAAGAGGTGGCCGAGCATCTGGGTCTGAAGCCGACCTATTTCAGCCGAGTGTTTAAACAGGCCACCGGGCGCTGCTTCATCGAGTTCGTCAATCGCCTGCGCATCAGCAAATCCTGCGAACTGCTGGCCGATGGCGACAAGCCGGTGACCGATGTGTGCTTCGAGTCGGGCTTCAACAACATTTCCAACTTCAACCGGCGTTTTCAGCAACTCAAGGGCATGACGCCGTCGCACTATCGGCGGTTGGCGGTGCAGCGTTTGACTGAGCAGAATCTGGGTTAGAAGACCCCGACAGATCAAAAGATCAAGAGATCGCAGCCTTCGGCAGCTCCTACAGGAATCCGGCATGACCGCGGAAATTGGGTCGTCCACGGTCAACGTAGGAGCTGCCGAAGGCTGCGATTTTTTGATTCTCGCCCCGAAACCTATACGGATTTAATCAGGGCTAATCGCTAAATCGCCGTTCTCCACGCCTCCCACACTGAACCTCAGTGCAAAAAAGTATCGATAACAGTGCGATGGATGATTTGTCAGCCCGTCAATTGAAGGCTGTAATCGCTGCACATTCTTCCCTCCGCAGGAAGATACAAAAACAATAACTGTCCTTCTGTAACCCCCGGGTGCAGAAAAGGAGTGCATGATGCAACCTTCTGTAAAAGCTCTACTTGCCCTCACCTGCATGACCCTCAGCAGCGTCAGCCTCGGCGCTCAGACCCTGACCATCGCCACCGTCAACAACAGCGACATGATCCGCATGCAAAAGCTCTCGAAAACCTTCGAGGCCGAGCATCCGGACATCAAGCTCAATTGGGTGGTGCTCGAAGAAAACGTCCTGCGTCAACGCCTGACCACCGACATCGCCACCCAGGGCGGGCAGTTCGATGTGTTGACCATCGGCATGTACGAAGCCGCACTCTGGGGTGCCAAGGGTTGGCTGGAACCGATGAAGGACTTGCCGGTCAGCTACGCCCTCGACGACGTTTTCCCTTCGGTGCGTGAAGGTCTTTCGGTCAAGGGCTCGCTCTATGCCCTGCCGTTCTACGCTGAAAGCTCCATCACCTATTACCGCACCGACCTGTTCAAGGACGCCGGGCTGACCATGCCGGAACGCCCGACCTGGGAACAGATCGGCGAATTCGCCAGCAAACTCACCCATAAAGATAAAGAACAGTACGGCATCTGCCTGCGCGGCAAGGCTGGCTGGGGCGAAAACATGGCGCTGATCACCACCGTCGCCAACGCCTATGGCGCGCGCTGGTTCGATGAGAAGTGGCAACCTGAGTTCACCGATCCTGAGTGGAAAAATGCGCTGAACTTCTACGTCGACACCATGAAAAAATCCGGCCCGCCTGGCGCATCGAGCAACGGCTTCAACGAGAACCTGGCGCTGTTCAACAGCGGCAAGTGCGCCATCTGGGTCGATGCCAGTGTGGCCGGCTCGTTCGTGACCGATAAAACCCAGAGCAAAGTCAGCGACCACGTGGGCTTTACTTACGCACCGCATCAGGTCACCGACAAAGGTTCGGCCTGGCTGTATTCCTGGGCGCTGGCCATCCCAACCAGCTCCAAGGCCAAGGAAGCAGCGAAAACCTTCAGCGCCTGGGCTACGTCCAGGGAGTACGGAGCCCTGGTCGCGGAAAAAGACGGCATCGCCAACGTGCCACCGGGCACTCGCGCCTCGACTTACACCGAGGCTTACATGAATGCCGCGCCGTTCGCCAAGGTGACGCTGGAATCGCTGAAAGCCGCGGACCCGAGCCAACCGTCGCAAAAACCCGTGCCCTACATCGGTATCCAGCTGGTGACCATCCCTGAATTCCAGGCCGTGGGCACCCAGGTCGGCAAGCTGTTCTCCGCCGCGCTGATCGGCCAGACCACGGTCGACCAGGCCCTGACCGCCGCCCAGTCAACCACCGAACGTGAGATGAAGCGCGCCGGTTATCCCAAATAACCCCGCGCACTTGTAGGAGCGGGGGGGGGGGGGGGGGGGGGGGGGGGGGGGGGGGGGGGGGGGGGGGGGGGGGGGGGGGGGGG